>NZ_JAMOKT010000005.1:0-172162 GCF_023656795.1 Parabacteroides caeci | reverse complement strand
CTTTGCCAAAGGCCACCATTTCTTCGTAAAAGTCAGCCCGAAGGCGTTCCTGAGCTAAATCCTTCTTGAGAGAGGCGATCTCACCCAGTAACTTTTTGTAATCTTCCTCTGTTACCTCTTTGCCTTGTTTCTTCATCATTGCTGCTTTTTGGGGGTTATCAACCTCAAAGATAGTTAATGCACGGTAAACTCGAGAACGACTTATACCCAGTTTTTCTACTATCGCGGCGACTTCCAGGCCTTCTACTACACGAAGGCGATAAATCTCATGACACATCAGATGATGCTCTCTCTCTTGATAATAATTCTTCTTTTTCATTGTTGATTCTTTAAAGAGTCAACCTTATTTACAAAAAGACAGCCTTGATAACGTCTGCCGGATTGATACGGGCCGTTCGTAGTATCTTAATTAGGATAACGACGGCTGTAAAGATCGTAATGACAAAGAAGATGCCGAACCAGAATAACGGATTGTTGTAGTTGAAACGGATAATCCAGTTTTTAAGCATTTCATCCGTGATCATCCACATAAGAGGGAAAACAAACAATGTCGCGATCAGTAGCAACCCAAGGTAGAACTTCATGAACAGGTACGATATGTTTTTCAATGACGCTCCATTGATTTTGCGGATAGCAACTTCTTTCTGCCTACGTTCCGTGTCTTGCGAAATAGCTGCGTAAATACCTAACAAAGTTATTATCAGACAAACTGTAGCAAAAAAAGTAAACACATTGCGGAGCATACGTTCTGTCGTTTGTATTCGGGTACATTCATCTTTTAAAGTATGTATTTCCGGCTGTATGCTTTCCGGGAGAAATTCTTTGACTGTTTGTTTAAGATAAGCTTTTCCTTCTTTTTCTTTTTCTGGCTGGAAGCGTACATAACAATTCCCTTGCTTTTGTAACAATCCGATTGCCAGAGAAGCAAAATGCTCAGATCCGTCAACGAAACGGATTAAAGAACTGGTGACTCCATTGATTTTGTATTCTTTGGGAGCATTATTTATCCGGACAATTTTATTTACCGGATTCTCTTTGATCGCATTCATGAATGTTTCGTTGATCAACAGGCTTTGTTCGTCGAGGAGTAATGAACCTGCAATCGGTTTGAGATGAAGAAAAGAACCGACATTGGCCGAAGCATACAGAATACCTCCAAATGTTTGTTTCTCTCCGTTTTCCCATATATAACTATTTATTCGGGTATTGGGTAATTTATCATGAACTTCAAGTATATCTTCTATCATACTATTTGCTTTCCATTTGGAAAGTAATATCGGATAGGTTGATTCCATATATTGGTAGTCGGTACGGACGAAAAATATTCTTTCTTTTTCATCGTTATTGAGTGAGCTGAATAGCTGTTGTTCTCCGGTTTGGGTTTGAAAAGTTGCTATTGCTGCCCCGGAAAGAAAGAAGAGGGCAATAAAATATTGAATGCCTAATAAGGTATTCCTAACACGGTGTCGGGAGAAGCGGATACCTTCTATCAGGGATATTCGGTCTAATCGGATACAAGCGATTCCGCAGATGATGGCGGACAGAATAATACAGCCTAATAGATATTCAACTATTTGACCGGACAGTGACAAGCTATCGAAATCTACTTTTATCCGGAAGAAAGAAAACTGAAATCCGGGTGTTAATAACTCGACAAGGCATAATGCGAATATTGTGGTAAAGAACAATGATAAACAAGATTCTGTGAAAAGTAGAAAAAATAGGTGTTTTTTGTCTTCCCCTATGCCTTTCCGGATACTGAACTCTTTTGTCCGGTTATAAAAATTACCAGTTATAAAAGAAAAGTAATTCAGTAGTGATGATAGAAAGATTAACAGGCCGATTAAAAAGATGAAGCCATAAAATAGTGTGTACCCTGTATTTTTATATTTAGTATGTCCTAGCTGGAAAGCTCTGACTGGCGAAGGATTTTTATCGAAAAGTAAAATCCTCAGGTTTAAATCGCGTAGCTGTTTATCCAGATCATCTGGTTTGAAATTCGGAAGGGTGAGAGCATACGTATTGCATCCTGTTCTTTCTTTGATTTGTTGTTCCAGAAATCCATCGAGAACGGATAGGGTCAGCGCTTCTATGGGCTCGTAAGGACTGATGCTGTTGTTGGCGGGGAAATCTTCAAATATCCCGCCAATGGTATATGCTTTCTGATCTTGTCCGATCACTTTTTTACCGATAGGGTTTTCGTCTCCGTATATTTTTTTTGCCGCTGATTGGCTTAACAAGAGAGTGTTCGGCTGTTTATTGATAGCAGAGATATCCCCGCATACCAAATGTCTGTCAAATACAGTAATGAAATTTGTGTCTGTTTCCATTACATATAGTTGATAAGGGAGCGTTTTACTTTCTGATATTTCGAAAGATAAGTTTTCCGGATTATTATAGGTTGCTCTTGTGATACATTCGATTATTGGAAATTGTTTGTTCTGGATATCTACTCCTAAAAATGCGGGAGTTCCAGATACAAGATGACCATCATCCTGTACCAATACGATTTCTGCGATCTGCTTTTTATTATTAAACTCATTGTCTTCATTCATCCAATAGCGTAATAGGTAAGTACATAGTGCAAAGCAGAACAGACCCACTGCAAGACCAGTGACAGAGATCAATGTTTGCCCTTTATTTTTTAGCAGGTTGCGCAAGGCAACTGTCAGATAGTGTTGTATCATGTTTCTCTTTTTTATTCACTTTTTACCGATTCCGCCGGATTTGCCAGTGCTGCTTCTTTTATCTGACGGAAGATGGAAAGGAGGACAATTATACAGGTAATGAAAAAGACGGCGATGAAAGGCCATATCGTCAGGTGGATGTGGTTGGCATATGTTTCCAGCCAGCGATTCATCAGGATATAGCCTATCGGTAAGGCAAACAGGTTGCTGATCACGACTAATATCAGGTATTCCCTGAAGAATAATTGCAGGATATGGTAAAAAGTCGCACCGTTCACTTTGCGGATGGCAATCTCTTTTTTACGTTGTTGGGCGGAGAGGCTGACCAGGGAGTAAATACCGAAAGTGGAGATCAGGATACAAAGGATTGCAATAATACTGAATACACTGAAAATGACTTTTTCCGGCTGGTTGAACTTATCCACTAAATCCGTTAGTGGAGTACATAAACTAGTGTCTGTCACTCCGCTTACGTTGAACTTTTTTGCTACCTGCCTGATATGTTCGGTTACTTCTTTTTTATGGCCTGGAAGATAACGGACATAGAAGTATTGAACAGGCGTATAATTCTTTGCATCTTTATCGGTATAAAGACGGAAAAAGATACTTAATACAGGAAATTGCATAGGAGCATAAATGTAATCGTTTATTATGCCCGATACTTTTTGGGTAGTTGCCGAATATTGTTTTTCATCATATCTGTAAATGCTTCTTTCCAATAAGTCTTTATAACCCAACTGACGGTAACCGGTTTCATTGACGAGATAAGAACCCGGATTACTCTCGTCCAGCCATTTTCCTTCTTTCAGGCCGATATGGAACAGTGAAAAAAATTCTTTACTGACCAGCATCAGATTATCTTCCCGGAACGGATCAGTTTCGGCCGGATCAAATGATAAATGTATAATTTCTGTTCCATACCAGTCTCCTTGTTCCGTAAATACCGGAGAGTTTACAGCTGTGTAGCAGACTTCTTGTATATAAGGATGATTTCGTAACTCCGGTTCGAGAACTCTCAGGTCATTCTCGTATGCATTTTCGTATCCCATATCCATCTGAAGCACATTTTCATACTCTACACCTTTATCTTTGTTCAGAATAAAATGCAATTGCATGAAAAGAATAATAGATGTAATGAAGAACAGCGATCCGATAAATATCTGACCGGCTATTAATCCTCTTTTCAGAGAAACGGACTGAGTGCCAGGGCTGCAAAGTATCCTGCGGATCGGCAGATAAGTAATTATCCAGAATAATAGCGTACTGGCGAGGATTGCTGTTATCGCATTAAACACTAATGCCGATTGGTCGATATGGCGGGATACGCCTTCGTACATTCCGTAACGATTCCAGGTGGTGTAACTGTCATAATAGGGATAAATGACTTCAATCAGGCAGAATGCCAATAAATAAGCGATGAACATGGGGAGGAATAATTCCGTCCAGCCTTTTTGCATCATCTCTTTGGTAGAAGCCCCGATACAAAGGTATGTCCTGTTTTTATTCTTTTTCCGTTGTTGCTGTCCGATAAAAAGGACCAGCAGGTTCATAAGGGCACTCATAAAGGCCATTAAACCGGCGAGCGCCAGGATATGAATGTTCCGTATCCTGTTATCCAGTTCCGGATGGCAATATAAATGAACTTCCGAAGGAGTCCGCAGGTTTATTTTCCATTGGTCTACATGCTCGTCTCCATAAGGATCATCAGCATGGCTTTTATAAGCTGCCAGTTTTTCTTTTACTTTTTTGATATTACAATCCCGGTGTAAACGTACATATGTTTTATTTCGGTTTACGTGTGTCATCGGTTTTACCTGATCGATTAAAAGGAATTCGAAGATAAAGTCTGAATTATCCGGATAATCTTTGATCACTCCGACTATGGTAGGGCGATACTGCCCTGTTAAATCAAAGACTTTCCCGATGCAATCGGTCGTTCCGAAAAATCTCATAGCCGTGCTTTGGGTGAGAACAACCGATTGGCCGTCGAGGACAGTCCCTTTGTATGTCCCGGCGACAAAGTCGGAACGGAACATTTCGAAAAAGGAATGATCGCAGACAAGCCCGTAAATATATTTGCTGCTATTATTTTCTTTTATCGTGAAATTGCAGTTTGCGAATTTGCATACTTGTTCGATCTCAGGCAATAGTTTTGTTAGTTCGGCCAGATCGTTCATATGTAACTGGTCCAGGTCGGCATCCGCTCCGGTTGCTTTTTTCACCAGTCCGGTGGTGGTCAGGCAATAAAGCCGGTCGCCGTTCGGATGAAAGTTATCGAAGTGTGTTTCCCACCACAGCCAGTAACCGCCCAGGATAAAGGCCGTGAAGCCGATTGCCAGTCCGATAATGCTGACCAGTGATTGGGTTTTATATTTGGCAAATTCCCTGAAAGTGACTTTTAAATAATGACGTATCATAAGATTAATTTTTTATTCGCTTTTTATGACTTCGGCCGGATTCGTTTCAGACGCTTTCAGTGTCTGGTAAAGGACGGTACAGATAATCAAAGCGCTTGTTGCTAACAATACTATGGCATACATCCATAAACCGATACTGATGCGATAAGGATATTGTTCCAGCCATCCGTGCATAAACAACCAGGCTAGTGGAAGGGCAACCGCATTGGCAATGACTACGATTGTCAGATATTCTTTGAAGAACATGCTGATAATTGTTTTCGACGAGGCACCCATCACCTTACGTACGGCTACTTCTTTCCGACGTTGTGCAATGTTGCTGGATGAAACGGAATAGATTCCGAAGATCGAGATCAAAGTACAGAGTATGGCCAGCAGGGAGAAGAGTTGCAGGCTGGCATCCTCCGATTTGTTCAACTGGTTGAAAATAGTTGTCATTGTCTGTATGTTAGGTACGGTGTCTCCTTCTTTCTTGTGTTTTTCAAAAACCTTACGTATTTCTTTTATGGCGGCCTGTTCATTTTCAGGCTTTACACGAGCGTAATAGTAGTAACTGTTCCATTTACTTCCGTCGAGTGTGATAACCATCGGGTGTATAGGATTGCGCAAGCTGGCAGATTGGAAGTTTTTAACGATACCGACAATTTCAAACTCTTTCCGTCCACGGGTTCCATCACCATGGACAGAACCATCCCATACACTGATCTTTTTCCCGATAGGATTGTCCATACCCATGATCCGGGCGGCTTCTTCATTGATGACTGCTGTCTTGCTTGGCATGTGCCACTGTTCCGGATCCGAGTCGCTATCGTTTATAAAACGACCTTTTAATAAGCTTATTTTGAATGCATCCAGGAATTTACTGCCTACTCCGATTACTTGGAAATTCGGGTTAAAATTGTCCGGTTTTCCTTCCCAGTGTACTTCATTTTGCGTATGAGGTTCGTGGGTGATGGAGAAGACACTGCATTCAACAAACTCATCGATTATAGGAAGAGTTGCCAGTTCGTGGGTGATTCCTTCACGGTCACGATAATCCATTGTGAGATGAATCAACCCCTCTTTCTGGAATCCTAGGTCTTTATGTTTCATTAATGAAATCTGTCGGAGCATGATGAAGGTGCTCATCAGGAAGAATACGCAAATGCCGAGTTGAATAGTCATGCTGACTTTGCGGAACGAACCCTTCCGGTTAGCAGAAATACCTCCGGACAACATCAGTGAAGATGTTCGTATGAAACGCAGTAATAAGGGGAATGAGACAACTATCAATACCCCCCAACTGACTAAAGTGATTATAATCAAACTCGTATAAAAATCAGGGTCGGCTATCTTCGTATCGAAGGTTTTACAGAACAGCGAAGAAGTGAGTTCCAGCAGACAAAAGGCTAGGACAAAGGCTATACTGGTTTGTAATGTGAGTTCGGTCAATAGCTGTATGATCAGCTCCCGTTTACCGGCACCGATCGAATTTCGGAGCCTTATCTCTTTTATGCGCTGGTAGATACGGTTTAGAAGGAGATTGATGAAATTGAAGAATACGCACAGTAATAGCAAAATGGTTGTTATGGCAAAAGTACGGATATAGGATAAGTTGAACGATAGCTCGCTTCCAAAAGTATGCCGCATGTCTGTTAACGGAATCATCTTTACCGCAAGCGTATTCAGGTAGTTGTTTTTCTCCAGATAGGTTTGCAACTTCTTTTTGAATATATTTGCACTGACATTGTCTTCCAATAGCAGATAAATTTCGTTATCCAACTGACTCCATTGTCTATCTTCCGGTATCCTGTCCGTCATTCTGGTGGTAAACTCGTCTAATTCGAATACATCCTGTTGGAATGCGGAATTAGCAGGCGCATCTTCTACAACCGCCACGATGGTGAGTGTTTCCCTGTAGCCGTTTTTCATCACTTTCCCGATCGCTTCCTCCGGGCTTTTGAAATATTTGAGGGCGAAAGACTTGGTTATGACAATTTCATCCGATGAATGCAATAGTTCTGTTTGTCGACCACTGAGAACTTTCCGGGGGAAAAGGGTAAAGAAGTTTTTGTCGATAAATATTTCTTTCGGGTCTTCCAGTATCTGATCGTTATATCTAAAAGTAGAGCCGAAATTATTGTATACCATTGCTGTTTCTTTTATCTCCGGGAAATCCTGTTTAAGTTTGCGGGCCAGGACGAGTGGTAATTTCCGCTCTTTTTTTCCGGTTTGTTTGTTGATGCCGTAAAGTGTGTACATTTGTTTGGACTTCGGATAAAAACCGTCGTACGAGGTTTCGTATTCCAGCCATTTCATCCCGTAGGTGAAACAGACGAGTCCGATAGCCAGTCCGATAACGCTGATAAATGTTTGCAATTTGTATTTGATAAAATTGCGTGAGGCGATAGTGATGTAGTGTTGTATCATGATTCTCTTTTAATAGTAATTTGTTTTGATCTTAATACAAAATATGTGCCAATGTTATAATGTTATGATAACTAACGATTTGTAATTCGTTGTTTTTCTTTGGGTAAGTGCGTATACGCACAGTAATTGTTCGTATATGCACTTTTTATTCAGATTTTATCGATACTGCCGGATTCGCTTTTGCTGCTTTTAAGGTTTGGTAAAGTACGGTGCAAATGATCAGTATGCTTGTGAACAATAGGATGGTTAAATACATCCAGGCACTGATATTGATCCGGTATGGATATTGTTCCAGCCATCCGCGCATGAATAACCAGGCTAAAGGCAAAGCGATCAAATTGGCTACTATTACAATAGATACATATTCGCGAATAAACATGCCGATAATCGTTCGGGAGGATGCCCCCGTCACTTTCCGGATAGCTACTTCTTTCCGCCGTTGGGTGATATTGCTGGAGGATACGGAGTATAGTCCGAAGACCGAGATGAGTGTGCAAAGTATCGCCAGCAGTGAGAAAAGTTGCAGGCTGGCATTTTCCGACCGGCTTAACTCTTTTAATACATCGTTGACCGTCGTTATTTCCGGTTGCTGGTCATACGGGAAAGTATGTTTTTTGTAAACGTTCCGGATCGCTTTGATGGCGGTTTGTTCATCCCCCGGATTTACTTTGACATAGTAAAAGTAACTACGCCACTGGGAAGGATTTAATATAATGACAACAGGGAGAATCGGATTTCTCAGGCTGGTGGACTGGAAATTCTTTACTAAGCCGACTATTTCTACGTCCTGTTGTTCGTTGTTCCAAAAGCTGATCTTTTTCCCGATCGGATCATGATATCCCATGATGCGTGCAGCCTCTTCGTTAATAAGTGCTTTGGAACCTACCAACCGTCTTCTTTTTCCTTTGGCCAGATCTGTGTCTTCAAGCTCCCGTCCTTTTAATAAAGGTATCTGGAATACGGACCGGAAGTTTTTACTGACTTCCAGCATATGAAAATTCACTTTAGTATCCGGGCTTTTTTCTTCCCACTCTACTTCTGTTAATGAATAAGGTTCGTGCATGATAGAGAAAAATGATGCAACCACCAGTTCTTTTACGATGGGAAGGGATGCGATCTCACGTGCGGTACCTTCTCTGTCATCATTCAGCATGGTAATCTGTATCAAGCCTTCTTTTTCGAATCCTAGATTTTTGTTTTTCATCAGAGAGGTTTGTTTGAGCAGGATGAAAGCGCACATCAGGAAAAATACGCAGATACCCAGTTGGATTGTCATTGCTATTTTGCGGAATCCGCTTTTCCGGTGAGGTGCAACACCACCGGATACCAGTAGTTGAGAGGTTCGGATAAACCGGAATGATATAGGAAGCGAGATCGAAAGAGTGATTATCCAGCTGAATAATGAGATTTTGATCATGTCGACATACAACTCTTTACTATCAATTGTCGTATGGAAAATATGCTTGAACAGGGGAAATGTAATTTCCATTAAACTCCAAGCAAATAAAGTAGCTATAAATATCATCAATGAATATTCCAGTAATAGCTGGCTGATCATTTCTTTTTTACAGGCTCCGATAGCGTTGCGCAGTTTCATTTCTTTGATTCGTATATAGGTCCGGTTGATTTGCAGATTGATAAAGTTGAAAAAGACGCATAGAAGCAATAATAATCCGGTTATAGCAAAAGTTTGGATATAAGTAAGATTAAAGGACAATTCGCTGCCGAATGTATGCCGGACGGCTGTGACGGGTATCAGCTTCAAAAAGATGGTCTCATTGTATTTGTGGATAGAGGTGTAGTCTGTTATCTTTTTTTCGAATGCGTCGATATGTGTGTGTTTATCCAGCAACAGATATATTTTAGCATTCAGATACATCCACTGGTTTGCCTCCGGTATCTCTTGTTCTGCTTTTCGTGCGTGTCGATCCAGTTCGAAGGCATCTCCTTTAAACTGGGAATTATCAGGTGTATCTTCCAACACGGAAACAATCCTGATATTTTTTTTCGTAAGCACTGCTTATTATTTTATCCAGTGCTTTTTCGGGAGTGCCAAACAGTTTAACGGCAAAAGAACGGGTTATTGCGATATCGCTTAATGATTGTAAGATATTGTCTTTTCTCCCACAAATTACTTTTCGGGGGAAGAAAGAGAAGAAATTTTCGTCGATAAATACTTCATCGGGATTCGATATACGTTTCTCGTTGTAGGAAAAATCAGATGCAAAATTCCCGTATATTTGTGTCGTTTCTATTACTTCCGGGAAATCCTGTTTTAATCTTCTTGCCAATATCAGGGGTAGTTCTTCCGTTTTCTTGCCGGTCTGTTTGTCTACCCCGTAAAGCATGTATATCTGTTTGGATTGCGGATAGAAGCCATCGTATGAGGTTTCATATTTCAGCCAGTTGATGCCGTATGCAAAACATACCAATCCGATAGCCAGACCGGCAATGCTGATGACGGTCTGCAATTTGTATTTGAAGAAATTACGTATGGCTATGATAAGATAGTGTTGCAACATGCTTGGTGAATGTTTATCAGTTATTTATTTCGTTATTCGCTTTTTATGACTTCGACCGGATGCAGAGTCAGATTTTGTTCTTTAAGCTGTATTTAATAACATCTCTGCCTCCTTGCCCGTTGGGAGACAAAGCTAATAAATACTCGCCGGATTTCTCTGTGGCTATTTTCCGTAAATTGCGGTCTGCTTGTAATACGGCTTGTTGTTTGCCGTCCCAGTCGAATACGTAAATAACCGAATTACCGGTAAAGTTTGTCGATCCGTCGAACAGACAGAATACATATTGTTCTGAACTGCAAATGTCGATGAAACATTTCTTGCTCTGCTCTGCATCCAAGTATTTATTGGAAATGTCGGGAACCGGTATGGTATAATAATCAGCAAAAGAAACCGATGCAGTCATATCACAATTCATATCGTAGAAGTTGACACAGTCGATAAATCGCAGGGCGGCAACGATCACTCCTTTTTCCTCGTTGAGCGTCAGGTCGCTGGCATACCCCTTTTGAAGGACTGTTGCCGGTATCGGAACCGTGATCTGAGGATAACCCGGAACAGCATATTGTCCGTTTGTTTTATTGGACGAAAAGAATACCTGTGGTTTGCGGGGATTGAACTGAACGGCATATAATTCCTTGGAAGTGATACAACAGTTCGTGCAAGCGTCTTCCAAGCCATAATCGGACATAGACTCCAATTCAGCAGAAAGAGCCGGAGATGTTTGATCCAGATCCATACGTTTCAATTTACGTGAATCGTTGTCCCAGACAGATACCTTGTTTTTATTATTCTTGTTGATATAATCATATTTAGTAAAAGACGGATAGGCGATTATAAAAGTATCTTTTTCTCTTTCTCCTATTCCGTGAAGCGATAAATCTTTTTTACTTCTTATTTGCAGAAGCGTGTCGCTATAATAGTCCATAAACGCGTAGTAATCGTTGGTAATCGCTACATCGTAATAGTTATGTATCCCTTGTCCGGCGAAAATAACTTCGCCGGATAGTTTGCTTGTAATATCCGTAGTCGCTTTATACGTTTTTACACTGTCTTTGCTGTTAGGGGTGGAACAGGCAAAGAATACGGAGAGACTGGTGAGTAGACATAGTAACTGTTTCATATTTGTCATGTATTTATTATTCGGAACGTATGATTTCTACCGGGTTTGTACGAGCGGCCTTTCGTATTTGCCAGATCAGAGTGAGAAATGAAATACCTCCGGTCAAAAGGATCGCGATGGCAAAAATCCACCAGGCAATATGGGCTTTGTAGGCAAAATCGACCATATATAAAGTGATGGCCAGCCAAGATAAAGGCAAACCGACCAGACAGGCTATTCCATATAATTGACTGTATTTGATAAATAACATTTGCCATATGGCTTTGGTCGTTGCTCCGTTTATTTTCCGAATCGATATCTCATGAAACCGTTGTTGTATATCGAATAGGGATAAACTAAACAAGCCCATAGCAGAAATCAATATGGCTATAATCGCGAAAAGGGAGGCGACACTGACCAATTGCTTATCCTCCTTGTAAATAGACAACACTTCATCTTTCAAAAATGTATAAGGGAGTTCATTTCCACATGACTCGTTGTATATTTTTCGAAGAAAGTCGATTGCTTCCTGTTTTTTATCCGGAACGATACAGACTAATAGACCGGATGAAAAGCCTTCTTTATAATAAAAGAAAATCATCGGTTCATAGCCTTTAGACAAATGTTGTGTACACATATCTTTAATAACTCCGATAACTTGATACCTGGGAGCCGGTTGCTCTTTCGTTTGCGGACTGTAAACAAGCAGGCGGTCCAGAATGACTGGTGTTTCATCGATATCTGTAATACCCAGTTCTCTTTTTGCCGATTCATTGATAACAATCGAAAGATCCATATCATTATCGATGGAGTCATTCCATAGCCGTCCTTCAATCGCCTTTATCCCCAGAATACGGAAGGAATTTTGATTGCTTACTTGGGTTCCTATACTTGTCCATTCTTTTCCCGGAATATGTGCCCAGCAATTTTGCCCTAAACGACTGATCGGGCCGGGAGAATAGCTGTGCAGCTTGATGAGCGAGGGAGTATTTTTCAGGTTTCTGTCCAGTTGTCGAACAATCAGATTGTATTTATTCCACATGCTCATATCGCTTCCCCGTGGCCCTTCTATTGGTGAGATTTTGATAATATTATCTGTTTCATATCCAAGATCGGTATTCAGCATAAAGTTTAACTGATGGATAGAATAGATAGATACGATGGTTAAAGCTAGTGTGATAATATATTGTAAACAAAGGAATACTTTTCTGGATATAGTAGATTCTCCGCCTCTCCCGATCTTTTTTAAAGAAGTTACCGGAGAAGAATAATTATATTGGAAGAAGGGGTATATGGCCGTGATAAAAGGCAACAGGAATAGAATCCCTACAGAAAGGCTGGCGTCAAATAAAAAATGCGAAGGAATTCGGATCATTAGAAAAGTATTGACCAGCAACGTCCCTGTTTCTATGAATACCCATGCCAGAAATAAAGCTACGAGAGTCATACATAAGTTTTCAGTATACAATTGAACGGCCATTTGCCGGGTATTTGCTCCGAATACTTTTTTCATACCGAATTCACGTGCCCGTTTCTGGATCAACACAGTGTAGACATTGATAAAATTGAATAATCCTACCAGCATGATCAATACGGCAATTGCTATTAGGATAAGTACGTGTGTATAATTCCCTACCAATCGTTTATCCAGGTATGTGACTACCTGTTGATCGAAATATAGCTTCTGTAAAGGGTAAAAGCAGATGCGCAGGCGGTTGGTGAAATTGGACATTTTACGGAATGCTTCGTATTCCTTGTTGACGGAGGCTGCAGAATGGCCTTTATGTAATTTGACAAGGGAATGGGGCATTGAATATTTTCTGTAGTTGGCCGATTCATTCGATATCAGTAGGTCGAAAGGCATGGAAAATCGGGTATTCGGTTTACCCATGACGGCAACGACAGTTACAATCTTTCCCATCGAGGTAGTGATTTGTTGACCGATCGGATCTTCCTTCCCGAATACTAATCGGGATAGGTCTTCCGAGATTATTGCGTCTTGCGGATTCTCTAATAATTTATTCCGGGACGTTTTTAGTATGGGGATCGGTACTATTTTCAGATAATTCGTGTCTGCGGCTAAAGAGGCAACATTGTACAGTTTGTTATCGACTGTAATCTGATCTTTGTCACTCGGGAATAGCGTAGATACAATTTCTACAGCCGGGTCTTCCAATGGGCTTGGGGTATATCCATATTCAGGTAACAGACCGTAGAGTCTTTTCTGGTGGGTTACTTCATCCTCCATCACTGTATAGCAAACCCTGTCTACTTCCGGAATAAAATGATCGGTAGTCATTTCTCCGTAGACATACCGGAATATCAATATACAACAGGCCAGGCTGAGTGCCAGACCCAGTATGTTGATTACCGTATAAAGCCGGAATCGGAGGAGGGTTCGTATAGCTAACAGGATGATTTTCATTTTTATTTATTCTGATTTAACGACTACCGCCGGATTTTGATTGGCTGCTTTCCAGATCTTCCAGCCGACGCTAGCTATGATAATAAGTTCGGTTACAATAAATAATAGAGGGTAGATCCATATATTTATTACTGTTTGTTTTACGTAACTCTCCAGCCAGTATCTCATTGCGAGATAGCTGACAGGGAATGCTATGGCTGTACTTATTGCGACAAGGAAAAGATATTCATTGAAGAATTTTTTCAGAATGCTTTTGGTTGTCGCTCCGTTGACTTTCCGTATGGCTATTTCTTTTTTACGCTGTTCGCAAGTCAAGGTAACGAGGGAAAAGACACCGAATATTGAGATAATAATGCAAACAGCAGAGGTGAAATGAAGCATCTTTAATAGCGCATCTTCCGATTTAAGGTACTTGTCGTACTCTTCTGTCGCATTGTAGATATATGTATATGTTCCTTTCATCTCTTTCTTAACGCTTTCCAAATGCTTTTTTATTGTTGTCCAACTTCCTTCTTTGTATTTGAAAATAATATCTTGGGGAGAATTATAAAATAGTTGTTTGTATTTCTCCGGAGACAAATATAATGTCGGATTGACTGGTGTCGTAGGAGATGCATTATAAGTATCTTTGATCAGTCCTTTTACTTGATATACGTCTTTAGGTTGAATAATACTTTTGCCTATGGGATCGTTCCATCCGAATGCTTTAGCTGCTGCTTCATTGATCAGTACTTGACCGGACAGATCGGAATCGTGGATCATCTCGCCTTTAAGTAAGGTGAGGTTATAAAATTGGGCAAGCGATTTCGTGCCGCAAACGACTTCCAGACTGATTGGCTGATCATTTTCCTTTTTATCGCTCCAATCTTCAATATGATAAGAAATCCGGCTTCGGTAAGGTAATAGGCTGCCATGTTCTGTCAGTATATCCGTTACTTCGGGCATTTGAGT
Organism: Parabacteroides caeci; assembly: GCF_023656795.1. Taxonomy (NCBI): domain Bacteria; kingdom Pseudomonadati; phylum Bacteroidota; class Bacteroidia; order Bacteroidales; family Tannerellaceae; genus Parabacteroides; species Parabacteroides caeci. The sequence goes on along the minus strand of NZ_JAMOKT010000005.1, from coordinate 157,652 downwards.
CAGTGTCTGTTTATATTTTTCTGAATAAGGATAAATGGAGATGGAAGCGATATTTTTTCTTTCGATACCAATATCTGTATTTCTTAAATAGTGGAGTTGTTTAACCATGATGATGGAGCAGAAAATGATTCCGATGCTAATGATCAGTTGGAAGATAATACACACTTTGCGAAACATATTATTCCCCTGTCCTTTGGTAGCCCTTTTGATGGAAGATTGTAATGTTTTATGGTGGAAATAGCTAAGAACAATTAATATTAATGTATAGGAACAGAGTATGATAACTCCAATATAAACTAATGCTTCTGTAAATACGAGTGTTTTATTGGAATGAATCTCCGAGAGTTCCTTGAAAGATGGATACACAAGTTCGATTAGTACCATTCCAACCAGAAGTGCAATAAAGAACAATGTGAAAAATTCGGTAGATAAGAGTGCCAGTAATCCTTTAAAAGAGGCTCCGCATATTTGTCGTAAAGCGAGTTCCCTGTTTCTCATGTGTATTCGGGAAACAAACAATGTCAGGAAATTGAATAAGGTGCAAAGAATAACCAGTCCACCGGCTAATGAAAACAAGAGGATGTGATTGAATTTTATTTCTGTTTTAGTTTGCGGATGATCATAGCGTAAAGACGTCAGAGGTGTTACTACCAGTGGTGCTAATTTTATATCATCTTGTTTTATCTCCATTTTGTCCATTTTTTCCGAAAACTTATTAAAGTCGGTTTTGGGATATAATTTGATGTATGTCTCATGTGAGAAGTAGGTCCATTGCTTTTTATCGCTATCACTACAAACGAGTCCGAATGGAATATTACTGTGTTCTGACCAACCCTTTACAATAGCACAAATCTTCCTTTTTTCTTTATCGGCACCGAACTCTATTTCTTTCCCTATAGGATTTTCATTACCAAAAAGTTTCTTAGCTAATGCTTCTGTGATAGCCAGTTCTTCATTATAAGGAATGAGAAAATTAGTATTGCCTGATATGATCTTTATATCGAAGAAATGCATAACAGTAGAATCTGCTTTTAGTATCCTTGTTTCATAAGGTGTACCGTTTAATGCAATGTCGTTTGTCCATGAAGTCGTAGCGCAGGCAATCTCTATTTCAGGGCATGTTTGTTTTAAATATGCAGCTAAAGGTCTAGGAGTATTGCTCATTCCGGATTCGTCAAGAATACTTTTTTGCCGCACCAGATAAATCCGGTCGGCATCTTTGTGAAATGAGTCATAAGTCATTTCATAATGGATCCATAGACTTCCCAGGGCAAAGCAGGTGAACCCGATTGCCAGGCCGAAGATGCTGATAAACGATTGTGACCGGTATTTCAGCAAATTGCGTATTGCTATTTTGAGATAATGTTTTAACATACCTGTTTTATTCCGATTTAATAACTTCTGCCGGGTTCTGATTGGCTGCTCTCCATATTCTCCAACCTGTACATAAAGTGATGAGTGCTGCTAATACCAGTCCTATTGCCGGATAAATCCAGAAGTCTATCCGGGTCTGAAGTACATAACTTTCCACCCACGGTTTCATGATGAGGTAACCGGTCGGGAAAGCAATGGCAGAGGCGACCAGTAACAAAAGCATATATTTCAATAGGAAAGACTGCATGATATGAGGTGTTACTGCACCGTTCACTTTCCGGATGGCAATCTCTTTGCGGCGTTTCTCACAGTCGAGGGTGACGAGTGAGAAGACTCCGAACAGGGAGATCAATACACAGACCAGCGTCACGAAATCCAGCATCATCAGCAAAGCGTTTTCCGATTTCAGGAATTTCCCGTATTCTTCTTCCATATTATTGATCCGGCAATTTCTGACGTCCGGATTTAGCTTTCTCACTAATGCGTCCAGCCGTTGTTTGCAGTTAGTCCAGGTCCCTTCCTGATATTTGAACAGGATGGAACTGTCGTTAAATTCGGTTTTTTTCTTGAATACCATAAAGCCAGGCTTGCATGGTACTGTCGGAGGTGCAATATAGAAATCTTTAATGACACCGGAGATTATCCAGGGATTGTCGCCTCCGATTGTTTTCCCGACCGGGTGATCCATATTCAACTCTTTGATTCCGGCTTGGTTGATTAATATATGATCGCTGTTCCCATCGGCAGGGATCTCTCCTTCAAGAAGTTGGAATTCATAAAATTTGAAGTATGCCTGGTTACAGTCGAACATCTCTAAGCTGACGGAAGCAGTGGAATCCTGGCGTCCATCCCATCTGTCTATTGTACTATAAGAACGGGCATAGCGGGGGAAGATGGCTGAAATGCTATCGGGAAATATTTCGGTTATAAATGGGACTTTCGCCATTTCTTCTCTTAATCCGTCGATGGACGGATATGTATTAATACAGGCCCGGTTTGTCCGTTCGAATCCAAAGTCAGCCTGGTTCAGATGGTGGATTTGTTTCATCAGGATTACCGAGCAGAAGATAAAGCAGATACTGATCACGAATTGTGCTACCATGCTGACTTTCTGGAATATGTTTTTGCTTTTGCTTCCGGTTGAACCTTTTAGCATGGCATTCAGTGTCTTTTGCCTGAAATAATAGATCGGGTATAAGGATAATAAGAAAGAAAGGGAGGCTACGATTGCGGCATATTTAATGGCAGCCAGGTAGATATCCATATTATCCAGTTTTATTTCTGATAACTCCCTGAATGTCGGCAATGCTAGTTCTATCAGGATTAAGCCGGTGAATAAAGCGAGCAATAAGGTGATCGAATATTCGACTCCAAATAAAACCATCTGGTTTTTATCTGACGATCCGCAAACTTTCCGTAAGGCAATTTCGCGGCTACGCATCCGGATCCGTGTAATAAATAGAGTCAGATAATTGAATAAGGCACATAATATGACCAATCCGCCTGCCGAGGCAAACAGGAGGATATGTTCGTATTTGACTGTTACCACCCGATTGGGACGGTCATAGCGCATGGAGGTAATAGGTGTCAGTACGATCTTATCGACAGAAAATGTTGGGTCGGGCTTCGTCTTATATTCATCGAGCTTTTTTCTGAATGCCTGAATATCGGTACCTTCCCGCAGTCTGATAAATGTTTGCCAGGCAGAGGCATTCCATTCTTTTCCGAAACTGTTTGATTCAAGAAAATCGAACGGCAGATTACTATGCGTATCCCAGGGCTTAACGACTGCACAGATGACCTTATCTCCATAGATATCGATTTCTTTTCCGATAGGATCTTCTGCGCCGAACAATTGTTTGGCAAACCGGTCGGTGATAGCCAGTTTATTATTATTCTGAAGCATAAAATCCCGACTACCGCTGATTAGCTGAAAATCGAACATGTTTACTGTCGCAGAATCGACTCCGATCTTAAATGAAGTATATTCTTTTCCTTTATATTTGAATGCCATCCCCCAGGCTTGCATATTGCAGGCATCTTCCACTTCTGGAAATGTCGCTTTCAGGAAACCGGCTAACGGATAAGGCGTAATTTCCGATATGCCGCTGCTGGACATATATGATTCAACGCGTACCAGATAAATCCGGTCGGCCCCCTTATGGAAAGTGTCGTAAGTCTGTTCGTATCGTATCCACAAGGTAGACAGTGCAAAACAAGTAAAGCCGATAGCCAGTCCGATAATACTGATAATGGATTGTGATTTGTACTTTCTCAGATTACGGAATGCGAGTTTGATATAGTGTCTTAATAGGTTCATGATATTAATTGTTTTGTTTATTCGGATTTAATGACTTCTGCCGGATTGATCCGGGATATTTTCCAAAGTTGCCATATAATAGTGAAAGCAACTATGATCGCCATGACTAAAAATAAGATGATGAACGGCCATATACTTATGGAAATATGATTCATGTAATTTTGTAACCATCTGTTCAACAGCAATACTAATATCGGAAAAGCAATAGCAGCCGAAAGTGCCAGCTGTATCAGATTACTTTTGCAGAATATGGATAGAATGGTTCCGGAGGTAGCTCCGTTTATTTTGCGTATGGCCACCTCTTTTTTTCTCCGCTCTGTCGATAAAGTTACGGATGCATAAATACCCAGCAAACTGATAAGTATGCAAATAACGGAGAAGATAGAGGTCATCCGGAAGATTTTCTGTTCTTCATCCAACCGCCTTGTAACATCTTCTTTCATGCTGTGGATGTAAATGGGAGTGGCTGGATTTACATAGTGGGATAACGTTGTCTTTATCATCTTAGAAAACTCTTTCTGGTATTCCGGTTTTACTTTTACGATACAGGTCATATTGATATTGTTTTCAGGGAAAGGTAAATAAATACAAGGTAAAACCGGACGAGTATTCATCTCAAACTGGTTGTTGATAATATCGGGCACAATCCCAACAACCTGATAGTTTGTCATTCCATTTCTCCAGTAATCAATGCCTATTTGCATACCGATCGGGTTTCTGCCCAGCGATTTTGCAAAAGATTCATTCACAACAGCCTTGTCTGTTTCTGTTATTGTATATAGACGTCCATCCTTTGTTTTTTGATTGATTAAATCAAAGTAGTTGGCATCTGTATAAATATGGGTAAGCGTCTCTTTGGCTTCTCGTTCGCTGATTCCTTCCCAAGTGAAACGGCCTTCTCCCAGATGCCAGGCACCGGAAAGTCCCATTCCGCTACGGCAGATTGTTTCAACCTGTGGGTTCTGTTCTAGTTTTCTTATAACTTCCGGTCGAACGGGATATAGCTTGTCTCCGTTCAGAGAAACTTCGATAATAGAAGCTTTGTCTGCTTCAGTCAGTCCGAAGGTTAATTGATATTCCATAAGATTACTTTGTTCTTTTACGAACCAGGTTGTTCCCAGAAATAGAAAACAGATAATTAATTGTACGGAGATGAATGCATTACGCAAGAGACTGTTCTGCCGTATTGTTTGGTTACTGAACAAGCTTTGTCTGACTGATATTTTTCTGATTTTATAGATCACAAGCAGACAAAGAATGGCTATTCCCACTAATCCTATCAGACTATATTGAATTAAGAGCAGGAAGATATACGTCGGATCTAATGTAAAATATAGATTGAAACTGTTAACGTAAGGCATCACTAACTCTGCGAGTATGAAGCTCAACTGGCAAGCTGTAATAAAAGCCATCGCTGCTTCCGTGAACAGGAGTTTAAACAAAGACGTTCCGGAGGCTCCGTTTACTTGCCGGATACCACATTCTTTGATCCGGTTGGCAATACGGCCGATGATAAAGATGACATAATTGAATAAAGCGGTCAACAGGACAAGCAGACCGATAATAAAGAAGAATGTATTTATATGCTGGAATTCACTTTTAGGATAAAGCTCTGCCCGTTTTGCCAACGGTTGTAGTTGAATAGCAAGTTCTGCTGTCTCATTTTTCCATCTTGGGAACTTGAGTGTATAGTTTTTGAGCTTTTCATTTAGTTGTTTGAGGTTTATTCCTTCTTTTAGTTTGACATAAGTACAAAAGCCTTGATAATTCATAGGGGAGTTTGGATTGCATATATCATCGTTGGTCGTATTTAACTCAATGCCGCTAAATCTTTCCAAAGAACTTTGCTTGGGGAAATTTTCTATTACTCCCTGAACTGTAAAAGTTTCTTTCTTATCGTCGAAATCATTGATGTCGGTAAAAGATTTTCCTACAACATCAATGGTACCGAATAGTTTATAAGCAGTCTTCTCGGTTAATAAAATAGCATTAGGTGTCTGACTGAACTTCCTTATATCTCCGTTTATTACATGAATATGGAAGAAATCCAGAAAATTATCGTTTGCGAATAAGAAGGTTTCCTGAAAATAGTTGACAATGCTATCTGTTGTTTTTACTTCACATAATTTATCTGTGTAGCCTCCCATTTGACTATAGGAAACGGTCGATTCTATTTCTGGGAAATCTTTGGCTAAAGCATCAGCCGCATAATTTTCATAACATTCTTTGGGGCCTGTTTCTGATTGTGAATAAAGGATACAGATTCTTTCTATATCCTTGATGTTTTTGTCCCAGTTCAGGGAAACCCTCAAAGCATAGGAACAAAATGCAAAACAGGTAACGCCAACAGCTAATCCGACGATACTGATTAGTGATTGATGCTTGTTCTTTAGCAGATTACGAATTGCTATTGTTAGGTAGTGCTTTAACATTTTGTTTGTTCTTATATTAATATATTCCTATTCGGATTTAATGACTTCTGCCGGATTCCTGCCTGCGGCTTTCCATATGCGCCAACTTATGCACAAGGTAATAATAAATATGAGACAGATCAAAAGAACCGGATAAATCCAGGCGCTTATCTCTGTTTGTATCACATAATTCTCCAGCCAGGGCTTCATGATGAGGTAACCGACAGGCAAGGCGATGCATGCTGCCAAGCAAAGCAGCAACATGTATTCCTTAAAGAACATGCGTATAATCATTCGGGCAGTAGCACCATTTACTTTGCGGACGGCTATTTCTCTCCGGCGTTGTTCGCAGTTGAGGGTTACCAGGGAGAAAATACCGAACACAGAGATGAGGATGCAGACTACCGTAACGAAGTCGAGCAACTTGATCAGGGCATTTTCCGATTGGAGGAATTTGTTATACTCTTCTTCGGCACTGTCTAATCTGTAGAAGGTAAACTCCGGGTGCTTTTCTTTGATCAATGCGTCGATCCGTCGTTTGCATTCCGGCCATTGTCCTTCATGAAATTTGAAAAGCAGCACTCCGCTGGAACTGATCGAATAATAGTATTCCTGAACGGTGAACACAATCGGTTTCACCGGTATAGTAGGCGATTCTTTACAGAAGTCGCGTATAACACCGATAACCTGTAAACGGGTTGAATCGAACTTTTGGAAATATTTGCCGATCGGGTCCCGCCATCCGAACTCCCGGACTGCTGCTTCGTTGATCATCACTTTGTCCTTTTGATCGTCGTCCTTTAGCATTTTACCACTCAGAAGTTTCAGGTTATAGTAATTGCATATTTGTTCGCCACTGGGAATAAGTTCCAAGCGTATTTCATTTGCTGATGCCGGTTTTTCATCCCATTCCTTCGTTGTCATATATTGTTTTCCTGTGAAAGGAATGAAAGCATTATGATTGCCCGGAAGAATTGTTGTAATCATAGGTATTTGTTTCAGTTCTTCCCGCAGACTGGCTTCGGACGATTTGGTACTGAATACGAGAGATGCCCTTCCGGCCCGTTCCACGACACGGTCGGAATGTGAAAGGAAGTGTATCTGTTTAATCATTACGACCGTACAGAAGATAAATCCGATACTGATGATAAACTGGAATACCAGGAAGAACTTCTGGAAATAATTCTTTCCGTTCCCTTTCTCCGTCCCCTTGATTGCAGCGTTCAACGACTGGCGGCGGAAATATTGGATCGGGAATAAAGAGATAAAGAATGACAGTACTGCCACAAAAAGCGAATAAAAGATAGCTTCCAGGTAGATTCCGTTGGTGGCCGTATGGATTTCGGATAATTCCCGGAAAGTCGGTAATACCAGTTCGATCAGCAACATGCCGATGAAAATGGCGGCCAGCAAGGTCAGTAAATACTCTATGGAGAATAAACCCATCAGATGCTGGTCTGAGGAGCCGCACACTTTACGTAAGGCAATCTCTTTTCCGCGCATTCGTATCCGGCTGACGAACAATGTCAGATAGTTGAACAGCGAACAGAGGATAACCAGGCCGCCCGATAATGCAAACAGCAGGATATGATTGAATTTAACGGTCGCTTCCTCTATCGGATGATCGTAACGCAGCCGGGTGATCGGGGTCAATACAAAATGTTCCAGTAGCGTATGATCCTGTTTAATCGTATGTTCATATAGCTTTTTACTGAAAGCCTTGATGTCTGTTCCTTCCCTAACTTTGATATAAGTAGACCAGTTGAAAGCGCCCCAATATGCATATTGATGATTGGCTTCTATTATATCGAAGGGGATATTGGTATGTGTTCCCCATGATTGGACGACTGCACAGACCGGTCTTTTCTCATTATAAATCATCAATTCTTTTCCGATCGGATTCTCTTTACCGAATAGTTTTTCGGCAAGTTCTTCGGTGATGGCTATTTCTTTATTATCAGGTAACAGGAAATTGGTGTTTCCGCTTATCAACCGGACCGGAAATGTTTTCATCAGGGCGGAGTCCATATCTATTATACTGGATTGATGGGTAATTCCCTCATATTTGAATTCAGAATCGCCACCCCGTGTATTGCCGGCCTGTTCTATCTCAGGAAATGTCTCTTGCAGGTAAGCCGCCAGCGGGGAGGGGGTGACTGTCGATAAACCGTTTTTGCTGTTTTTGTCTTCGTTCCTGACAAGGAAGATACGTTCGGCTCCTTCACGGAAGTTGTCGTAAGTCATTTCATATCGTATCCATAATGTTGCCAGGGCAAAACAGGTAAATCCCATTGCCAGGCCGATGATGCTGACAATCGATTGTGTTTTGTATTTTAATAGGTTGCGTATAGCAATCAGTAAGTAATGTTTTAACATGGTTTCAATTGTAATTGTACATTGAAAAATACAAAAGATGTGCCAAATAGATAACTGCTTGGTGGATATGTTGTTATCGGCTGTATGGTGTTGGGGTCTGTGTGTGTATCCGCACGAATTACGTTCGTTTGCGCACGGTGCTGTGCGGATGGTACGGAATAATTAACGTATTCTTCCTTCTACTTTGCCGTAGAAAATGTAAAGCGGATTGGTTATATTTTATAGTTTTGCGGTTTATAACTCTATAAGTATGCAGATACCCGTATCACGATATATCTTTTTAGTGGCGATTTCTCTGTTTGTTAGTCTTCATATGCAGGCTCAGTTTCTGGATTACGGCTCCGATCCGGCACGGTTCAAATGGAACATTGTCAAGTTGCCCCATTATAACCTGGTGTATCCGCAGGGTAATGATTCGATGGCTTATAACTACGCCCTTTATCTGGAAAATGCTTATCCACATTTGCAGAAGACGATCGGGACAGGGATGCAGAAGAAATTTCCGGTGATTCTCCATCCGGCCAATATGTCGTCCAACGGATTGGTATCGTGGGCGCCGCGCCGTATGGAACTGATCACGACGCCTTCCTCCAAACTCGATGGGGTGAGCTGGGACAAACATCTGGTGCTGCACGAGTCGCGGCATGTCCTCCAGATAAGCAAGGTGATGCGTGGCTGGTTCAAACCTTTATATTATATAATCGGTGAGCAGGCGGCGGGTGTTGCTGCCTTTTTCATGCCGAGCTGGTTCCTGGAAGGCGATGCAGTGGGAACCGAGACTTCCATGTCAAACGGCGGTAGAGGGCGGTTGCCGGAATTCAGTATGCCTTACCGTGCCCAGATGCTGGGAGAAGGAAAGAATTACTCGTTCGATAAATGGTATCTAGGTTCTTATAATGATTATACGGGCGATTATTATGCATTGGGTTATAACCTGACTTCTTTTGCCCGCCACCGTTTCGGGGCGGATATATGGGATAAGACGACCACCCGGTATGTGAACCGCTTCTTTGCGATTCCGATGTTCAGCAATGCCTTTAAACATAATGCCGGGATAAGTATTGACGGACTGTATAATGAGACGTTCGACTTTTTGCGCGACGAATGGAGGAAGATGGACACTGCCGCTGTTATTCCTGATTATCTTTCGCCGAAACCCGGAAAATATACTTCTTACCGTTATCCGCAGGCTGTGAACGACTCGACGGTTATTGCCGTTAAATCAGGTTTGCAGGATATCAATTCGCTGGTTTCGGTAACGAACGGAAAGGAAAAGCGATTGTGTTATCTCGGAACGATCAACAGCCGTTTGAACCTGGCCGGCAACAAGGTGTACTGGACAGAGATTGTTCCGGGCCTGCGTTGGACACATGAAAATTATTCCGTTATAAAACAATATGATTTAGAAACGGGAAAGGTGACGATACTTACTCCCCGCGGGCGTTATCTGGCTCCGGCTATCGACAAGGACAACCGGACGGCAGCCGTTTCCCGTTTTACGGTAAGCGGTGAAAACCAGTTGGTGCTGGTCGACCTGGCAACGGGAAAGGAACAGCGTTATTTTACTGTTCCGGATAATGCCTTCATCAAAGAGCTAACTTACGATGATAATGGAATGATTACTGCCGTAGCCGTAACCGCTACCGGCATAAGTCTGCTGCAACTGGATACGCAGACCGGTGCATGGAGTGAATTGCTGGCAACCACTTCCGTAAATATTACCGCCCCGCTTTGGAGCAACGGCAAACTGTTTTTTGAATCGGGAGCCAACGGAACCAATAATATCTATTATCTGAATCCGTCGGATACGGCCACTTACCGGTTGACATCTGCCCGTTTCGGGGCTTTCGATCCGACTTTTACTCCCGGTAAAGACAAACTGCTTTATTCGGATTACCAGGCAGACGGGTATCGTATCGGTTCTTTGGCGGTGGATAGCCTGGAAGCGGAAAAGGCGGACTTGGGTGATCCTTATCATTCTCCGCTGGTTACTTCGCTGGTTGAACAGGAGCAGTTCAATCTGGATTCAGCCAAACTGACTCCTGTCGAGTTTAATCCGCGGCCTTACCGCAAAGGAGCGCATACGTTTAAGTTGCATAGTTGGGCCCCCTTCTATTATGATGTGGCGGAAGCGATGAATACGGGGGCTGACGATCTGAGTACGATCGTGAAACCGGGTGTTATGGTCCTTTCGCAAAACACGTTGAACACGGCTATCATGCAGGCAGGATGGTATTATCGTAAGGGTGAACATCATGGCAAATTATCATTTACCTATAAAGGTTGGTTTCCGGTCATCGATATCGCTGCCGATTATGGCGGTAAAGCATTCGATGTGACCTGGGTGACCAACGACAAGGATAAGGAAGTGGCACAGGCGGCAACCGTAAGACGCACCTTGCTGGAGGCTGAGGCGCGTGTCTACCTTCCTTTCAATCTTACCCGCAACCATTATATCCGGGGAATACAACTGGCGGTTGCCTATTATTTTACCAACGACAGGTATCAGCAATATGAAAGCCGTACATACAGCAATTTCCAGTATATCCTGCCGGAAGTATTGTTTTACAGTTACCGCCGGAAAGCCCAGCGTGATATCCTGCCCCGCTGGGGATATCAGTTGCGGTTGCAGTATCTCCAGTCTCCTTTCAATAAGGAAAACTACGGAAGCCTGTATGCCGGACGCCTGACGACTTATTGGCCGGGTATCCTGCGTAATCACGGATTGATGTTGCGTATGGGATACCAATACCAGAGTGTGGACAATAAAACCTTGTATTTGCCCAAACATTTAATAGATAAGCCTCGCGGATATAATTTCATGTATCAGACCCGTCAGCAGATAGCCTTTAAGGCTGATTATGCTTTTTCAGTCTTTTCACCGGATCTCAGCCTCGGGCAACTGGCTTATATCCGCCGCCTGCGGGCCAACCTATTCTACGACCTGAACCGTAACCAGGCTGCCAAAGGCCGTGACTGGACAACACAAAGTTCATTCGGTACCGACCTGATTTTCGACTGGAATGTCTTCCGGATGAGTTTCCCGCTGACAACCGGCGTACGGTTGATACAACCGATCGATTATGGCAAGTTCCAGGTCGAGGCACTGTTTTCTATCACATTTTAGGAAATTAATAAGTGCTCATCTATCCGGTCTGTGTCATCAATGTACCATAGCGAAGTGATGTTATGGCCTATATCTGACAAGGAGTGAAACAATGGCTATCACCAACAAAAGTTTTCTAGTTTTTTTCCTTCATTCCTTCATGTCTGTATTTATATATTTGTAAATCAGCTAATAGAAGATGAAGGCGATGAAGACAATGAGGGTTGCCACATGATGAATTTCATATTTTATCGTCACGCAGCGAACGACGTGCGGATATAAGTTACCCCCAAAATCCATCCAATGTACCTGGTGGCATAGTGGTATAAAAGGTATATCCTATCTACTTACTGGTAGATATCTAAGAAGTAACAGATATACTTCTATACCCAAAGTCCCGTATTCTTTCTTGTTTGTCAGCTGTCAAACGCTTGTTCAGTATCTGTCGTACGCTTATTTGACAGCTGTCAAACAAGCGTATGACAGATGCAAATAAAGAAAAGAGTTCCGACTAAAGATTTAAATATTAGTAGGATACATGCTTGCGGCATACTACTTGCCCTCTTGTAGATAGGCAGATAAATCCCCTTTACCCATATTTGCGATGGGAAATTTGAATTATGGTAAGATATTGGATGCTAATCTTCATTGCCTTCATTTGTAATAAGCTTTTTATTAGTATTATACCATGTGAGATGAAGGAATGAAGGAAAAATATTAGAAAACTTTTATTAGGAGTGGTACTCATGACGGAAGAACTGAACCACCCTGGTATCCTCATAGGCAGCTATTTATTTCCCGTTAAATAAATAGCTGCCAAAGACTATCTTAACATGATCTTTTGAGTTCCGCTTAACCCATACTGGTCTGTAAAGCGTACTATAACAGTACCTTTATTATTCGTATGAATTGTATTTACATTAGAGGCAGATCGGATAAGCCTGCCATCCATCGTAAATAGATCTACTTTTCTGACTGTCTCAGAGAAAATAAGATTGTTGGAAACTAAATCGAAATAGACAGAAGTTTCCGGCTGTTTAGCTATTCTGTCATTGCCGGTTGCTTTCAGTGAGTTTAATTTCCATGCAGCAAAACCGTTATTTGCTGAAAGGACGTATAGGATAGGAGAATTATCTGCAGCTATTCCGATCTCTATATCTCCGGCTATGCTTGGTTTATTTCCTAAAACGGGAGAAGAAGCCCATAATGTTTTTGTATCTGGTTTACCTGGCTCCAATGTGTAAACATCTACTTTGTTTTCATTTAAAACGGCCAGATAGTCCAATCCATCCTGAGTGAGAATATACCGGATAGCTGTACCTTCCAATGTGGATTGCGATTCACTTATTTGTTTCCCGTCACAATACAGGAACTTTCCTCCGTTTGCGTTCCAGTAAAACGATTTATCAGGTTTCACGGCCAGATGCCCTTTGCCGGATGAAGGGATTGTAAATTCTTCCTCCGTGTAAAAGCCATCCCATTTATTGGGAGCACCCATGCCAAACGTATAGACATAGTTTTCCGTTTCTGATTCAGTTGTTGCATATATTTTGGCTGTACCTTGATTCACACTGCCTGAGGCAAAGATGTTTCCTCCTAAAAATGCGGGACATTCAGAATCATAGGAAAAAGTAATGTCATTGAGACTTCCCTGATGTGTATTGTCCGGGAATGAAAAAGCATTCATGGTTTCTGTCTCTTCTACGACAAAAGTGGTCATTAGTATTCCATCTTCTGTAACAGTAGCATCATGCATTTCCCTACCCCAGATGCCGCTTATTGAAAGTTCCCCTTTTATGTGCCCTTTTTCGGCATCATATATGAATATATTTTTCCGGTATTCTCCGCTTGGTCCCCAGGTGTCTTCCCAATCTTTAGGCTGGTCCGGGTCGATATAAAGATTCTTGACAATATAAATGCACATCTCTCCGCCCACTGTTCCATAAGCCATTCCTGTTGTTTTATCCTGGTCGGATTCAAGGTCTGAATAGAAACCGGGAAGATTGTTCCCTTCTATTGAATTTTCCCATAACAGAGTAAAATGATCGTTCGAGCGATTGGCTGGTGCGTCGTATAATCCCGTTACTTTAAATGCGGCAAAACCGTTGTTTGAAGATAAGCAATAAATATACAAGTCATTCTCTTTCCATTTGAAATCGATATCCCCCATGTTCCCGCTCAGATCACCTAAAGTAGGGCATTGGGCAACACAATTGAATGAATGTAAATTCCCCGGAAGCATGGAATAGATTTTAGTCACGATGCCATTGCCCGGAAAAATACCTGAGGCATTGCTATAGGAGTTTAAGAGGTAATAATACCGTCCGTTATGAGGATTTGTTCCTATATATCGGATTGTCTGGGAAAGGGTTAACTCCGGAGTCATGTTCTGTGTATTGCCGGCATAAGAGCCATCGGGTGTAAGCATATGCAATGCTTTGTGGCTCCCTTTTACTAAAATGCTGCCATCCGGGTTGACAGTGCAGTTGTAAAGTGTGTTATTGTCGGGAACTTGTCCGAAGTCGGTTGCTGAAGTAGAAATTGATCCGTCTTTCCCCAAAGCGAAATGACGGATATATACCGGTTTGTCCGGATTGGGATTTCCCAGGCCTTCTGTTGATCCGGCTATCCAGAGTTTGGCAGTCCCGTCAGCGATATTCCCGGCAATACTTAGTTTTTCCACACGTATGTCGGTCGTTTCAGGAAGCGAAGTAATAACAGGTGTTGCATTGAGTCCGTCCCACATACAGAAATCAAGGCTGTTTCCGATAACCGACAGACTTACGGTATATATTTTCCCCTCTGCGATTTCAATATCGGCAATCTTATGGATGGAACCTAATGTGGAGGAATTAACCGGGTCCATATTCAGCCTGCCTGCCCAGTCACCTGTTCCGGCATCATAATAATTGATAGCATTGCCGTCGGTATTGCTGCCTGTCGTTATAAAGACATACTCTTTGTCTCCGAATTTCCCATAAGCCAGCCCTCTGTTGAGGTTTTCCCCTAAGCCGTCAACTCCTGAAAAGTCTTTTGCCTTGTCTAACGTGTTTTGAACATGGGATATCTGCCAGATACTGGTGATATCAACAGTCGCATACGATGCGCTCCCCAAAAGGAGCGTTGCCATAATAAAAGTAATTTTCTTATTCATAAACGATAATAATTAGGTAAAATATGAAAGTATTTCAATAATCAGGAATCAGTAGAAGGGCATCGGCAAAGAATGGTCCGACCGATCGCTCTCCTACTAATTTTAGTTGAGTTTCAGAATCTTTATCCAGCCAGTAAGAACCCAAGAGAGCCCAGTCCCCTGCTTTCTCCGTTGGATTGACAGTTGCTGTATATATATTCCGGTTAGCCGTTATCTCAAAGGAAATACAGGAACTCATCTCTTCCGGACTCATGGGCGTACAGTAATAATAAACAGAATAATTCCCAGACTCCCTGATCACAGGAAAAAAGGAAAAGAAGCAATCGTTCGGGGCGGCCCATGAAAACATAAAGCTGTTTTTATAATGATCGCCAAAACGTTTGAACCAATTATCCGAGTATTTTATTTTATCGATATCTGTATCGTCTACGAGTATGTCTGGTTTTGAGCCATCCAGATAAGGGTCTTCCCTTAACTTTTCTCTCAGTTCTTTTGAACTTACTTTTTGTATGGCGCAACCTGTCTCTGCGGCGATGGATGCAGCCATGCCTGCAACTTGTCCGAGCATCATAAACACTGGTTCCATTCTTATGGAGCCATACGCTATATGTGATGCCGAAAGACAGACGGAAACCAGTAAATTCTGACATTCATTATACCGTGGAAAGAGGCTACGGTATGAAATAGGGTAGGGAGGGAAGCCATGGTATTGCACGTCTCCTTCATTCTTTACCATTCCGTTCACGACTATTCTCCGGCAGTTATGAGAATCCATACCATAGGCAGCCAGTGCTATGCCGTCTTCTACAATTTCATTTCCCTGGCAATTATGTTGTGTCATTACATATTCACCTTTCAGCCTCCGGCCTTCCCTGATATATAGTTGGGGTGGAAAATTGTCATTGGCTGTGAATTCATCTTTTGCCCATCCCCATTCAGAGGCTTCTTTCCGTAATTTGGCCGGTACTTTTTCTTCATTTGCCAGGAAATATAATAATCCTTTGATGTAAAGTTCGTGTTCATAGGCTATCTTTTTACGTTCTTCCGGACTGCCTTCTATATAAGAGTGATTCATGCCGATCAGGTCCGTAGAAAAAGGACCGTTGTTATTTATGTCGTATTTCTTATCCGGCATGTCCCGGTTGATCGAAAGTATCTCTCCCAATTTATATTCCTTTTTCTCCAGCATACGAAGGAGTAATTCATATTGATCCGGGTTATACGTTTCCGGTTTTTCAAAAGGACGCCGGAGTTGTTGGTCATTTGTCAGGCACAGCCGGTAATTGTATGCCTGTACACTACTGTCTCCTGTCCCTTTGGAGGCTAAAGGATGATCGCTGATTCCCCAGCACAATCCGGAAGGAGGATTTCCTTTCTCTTTATATGGATCGATACTGTCGGGAAACTGGTGCTTGTCAAATAACTGAACCCCGTTTAATGTTTCGTTGTATATTGAATTATCCTCTCTGCCGACGGTATATGAAATACCTGCCGCAGCCATAAGATCTCCTTCATAAGAACAATCGATGAATTGCTTTGCTCTGATGGTGATGAATTCGGTAGTGCCTTCTTCTCCTATCCGTTGTAAACGGACGTATCTTATCCGTTTACCTGATTTCACAGCCGATATAAGCCGGTGGTTCTTTAAAACAGGAAATTCAGAACTGTCGATGTATTCGTCGAGTACCTTTTGAGCGACACTAGGCGGGAAAGACCATTGTTCGAATTTCTTATAATGTTGCCCTATTTTCCTGTAAAATAAGCGGGACAGACCTGTAATGGCATATTTATTGCCGATGTCCGTATAACCCAGTCCACCCGTAGTCATACCTCCCAGATGATCGGATGGCTCAATCAACAGTGCTGATTTTCCCATCTTTTCAACTGAATAGGCTGCTATGACGCCGGATGCGGTTCCTCCATATATACAGACATCCACTTCTGTTTGTTTATCCTGACAGGAAAAACAGGAAACCAGAAATAATATGGATACAATATAGTGTTTCATCGTATTTCAATATCCTGGATTTTGTTTTAATATCCCTTTATATTCAATGATATATTGGGTTGGTATCGGGAACAGTATCTGTTCCGGGCGTAAAACGCTGTTGGGCATCTTGCTGGCTACTTCATAAAATTTGCCGTGACGGACCAGATCCTGATAGCGGTGTCCTTCCAGATAAAATTCATGTGCACGCTCCATAAGTACTGCATCTCTGAATTCCTGCTGTGAAAGTCCGTTGGGTAAATTGGCCAGTCCCGTCCGTGGGCGTACTTTATTAAAATAGGCCCTTGCTTTATTGGTTGGCCCGTTCAGTTCGTTTTCTGCTTCAGCCATGGAAAGCCATACGTCTGCATATCGTTGACGCACAATGATATGGTTTGAGTTATGTCCGACCATTGCTGGATCTTCATCATATTTCATCGCAATAGCACCGATCATATTACTCCGGTTATATTGTTTCCCGTCTGTTCCAATATAAGATTGGGGTAATCCTGAAAGGCGACTGTCTGCCGGATCAAATGTGTCTATGAAAGACCATCTTACATAATACACCCCCCATTTTGTCCCTTTCCAGGGATAAGATGAAGGAAGGGATATGGCATGCCAGGTGTTGCCGTTATTAGGGATACTCTGTTTACGCGGCACTCCGTAAATAACTTCCTTGTTCCGTTGATTATTAATGCTGAAAATACTTAAATAGTCATCTTGCAGTTCATAATAGTTCAGGTCGATGATCTCCTGCCCATACTTTGACACCTTTTCCCAGTCTTTTTCGATCATATAAAGCTGCATCAGGATCATATAAGCTATTCCTTTGTTCATGCGGCCGTATTCTTCCTCGGGTGATTGATCTTTCGGATGTTTCAAATAAGGTAATGCCTGGTTTATCTCCTCCTGGATAATTTTGATGTATTCTTCTTTGGAGGGACGGGGAGTATATTCCACGATATTAGGATTCAATACCAATTCATCCGGAACGATAGGGACCGTACCGAAATAAATATAAAAATGGTGTAGGAGATAGGCGCGTATCACTCTTGCTTCCGCAATATAGAGGTTCTTGACATCTTCGGAGATATTGTCGAGAGCCTGTAAACGGAGAACAAACGCGCGGCAAGTCGTGACTTCTTTGACTTTGGAAAATTTGTCAAGCAAGTCCATTTCAGGCCGTGCGAAATTATCCGGGGTATAGCGGTGCTCCATGAACCAATCCCATCCGTTGTTTCCTCCCAGAATGTCGGCAGCCATGTCACTGATCAGAAACGCACCTAATTGATTCCCATTAATCCAGCCGCCATGGGGACCTTGCATGATTTCGTAAAGGGATGCCAGTGCCGCTTTACAATCATTCTCATTTTTAAAGAAATTCGATTCTTCCAGCTTTGAATATTCTTCCATCTCCAGTGTACAACTGAAACAGAAGAGGGATAATACTAACAGATAAATATTTTTCATATATAATAGATTTAATAGATGTAAAATCAATAACTGAATTGAAACCCTACGGAATAAGTCCGTTGATTGGGATAGGATGCTGCCCGGCTATCCGATTCAGGATCTAATCCTTTATAAGGTGTGATCAGGATCGGATTCTGTAAAGAGGCAAAAAACCTTAAACTTCCTTTCCGGAGGGGCAGCCTGTATCCGAAGTCGATGTTGCTAACCCTGATGAACCAAGCCTTCTGCAGGTAGTAATCGCCAATGCCATATCCGCTGAACCTCTGTAAAGAGGAAGGAAGAGTTCCTTGCCTGTTATCGCTGTTCCAACGGTCTTTTACATCGACCATCTGATTCAAACCTTGTTCCAAGTTGGTGACATCTGTCAGCAATGAATAAGTCGCATTGGTCATCCATCGGTTGAAAACGCCGTACATACTGATATTCATATCCAGGCTTTTGTATCTGAATGTGTTTGTCAAGCCTAATGTGAAAGGGGTATTGACTCCAATGCGTACCTTATCAGCGTTATCCAGAATACCGTCAGGCTTGCCGAGACGTTTGGGAATTCCGTTATCATCGAGCACCAGGTTACCGTTTTCATCTTTCAGGTAGCCATCGATGTCTTTGAATTTAATTGTTCCGGGAATAGCCCCGGTAGTATAAGGAAGAGTTTCCCCTTCCTGCACCAGTCCGTCGGATTGATGATACCATAATTCTCCGAAATATGCTTTTTCCGAATCATATATATCCGGCCGCCAGCTATCATCTCTTTTAAGCCATCTGTCCCGGTAGTAGGTGTAGGTCAAGTTGGTTTCCCATGAGAAGTTTTTACTTCGTATATTCTGGCTGTTCAATGTAAATTCAAATCCGTAGGTTTGTTTTTTTTGATCGAGATTAGCGGTGATACCGGTAGCTTCGCCTGTCGACAGAAGTGGTTTCCATCCTAAGATATCGGAGACTACCCGGTTGTAATAATCAAACGTACCCGACAATCTTCCCTGCCATAAGTCAAAGTCCAGTCCGAGATTGAAATCTGTTTGTGTCTCCCATTTTAAATCAGGATTCCCCAATCCGCCTAATTTGATGGAAGAAACGATCTGCTCTCCCCAGACAATAAGGTCACCGGGAATATAATAGTTTGAAAAGGCTGTTCCGATATTGTCATTTCCGGTTTGTCCATATCCGATACGCAGTTTCATTTGGTTAATAACGGAGCGCGTATCATCCATGAATTTTTCTTTTGCGATATCCCACCCGAGTGAGACGCCGGGAAAATATCCCCATTGGTGGTTTTTTGCGAAATTAGAGGAACCATCTACACGCAAATTGGCTGTCAGGAAATATTTTTCATCATATGAATAATTGACTCGTCCGATATAAGCCAATGCTTCCGATTTGCTTCCGTATGAACCTATATTCGGCCGGTCGGTAGCTAACCCCAGATAGTTCCATGAGAAGTTATCAGAAGGGAAATTCCATCCGGTTGCACGGGTGCCCTGCCGGTTAGTCTGGATATACTCGGTTACAAACATGGCAGTGAGGTGATGTTTATCCACAAATGATTTGTGATAATTTGCTGTAAATTGGAACTGATAATCATTCTTTTCTCCGACAGCCTTGTCTGCACGGCCACGGGTCTTTTCCCCTACGATTGTTGTAGTGGGAATATATGAAAATCCCTGGCTTATGTATATATCCGTGCCTCCTCTGATTTTCAGGTCGAGTCCCGTGAGCAAATTATATGAGAAGTAGATATTCCCTATTATACGGTCATTCTTGGTTTTATTCGACATTTCAAGTATTGAAACTGGATTCGATAGAAAAGAAGCATATTGGTTGATCGTGTAGGTACCATTGTTGTCTTTGACCTCAAGGTTAGGAGGAAACTGATAGGCTGTCCGCAACAGATCGGATGCTTCGGCAAATCCGTCCTGCAGAGGTACATTATCCATATTGGTGCGGTTGGCATGGAGGGTTATTCCCAGGGTCGCTTTATTACCAAACTTCTGGTCGATATTAATCTGGGCAGTGAACTTCTTATAATTATTGTTTTTTATCACTCCTTCCTGATTAAAATAGCCGAATGAGGCATAATACTTTGAAGACTGGCTTCCTCCCTGTATGTTTGCCCCGTAATTTTGAATCATGCCGACCCGGGATATTTCTTTAAACCAGTCAGTTCCTTGCCGTCCTTTCCATGTGTCAAAATCGTCCGCAAGATACCGGTCCCTGTATTCCGGCAATCCCGCATCGCCCCACTGCCTGTTGCCGTAAGGGGCTATTTGGTTGTCGTACATGAAGCGTTCTTTTATTGCACGGTTCGTTTCAGACATAAAATCGGACGCATTCAATAAATCCGGAGTGTTGTAAGCATGTGACCATCCTATATTTGCCACTCCTTCTACACGCGGCTCGATGCTTGTTCCCCGTTTGGTGGTTATGAGGATAACACCTCCTGCCGCTTTAGATCCGTAGATGGAAGTGGCAGAGGCATCTTTCAGTATATCGATACTCAATATATCATTCGGGTTGATTGAGGCAAGTGCGGCATCTGTGTCTCCTGTGCTGTATTCTCCGGTGGATACATTCGAAAAGGAAGAAGTGATCGGGAATCCGTCGACGATAATCAACGGCTGACGGTTAGAGGCTCCTCCCCTGATCTGAAGATTCACCCTTCCTCCCGGTTGGGCGGAGGCCAATGTTGTGGTTAACCCCGCTGCTTTTCCTCCGAGAAATTGGGTGACGGTTGCTCCTCCTATAGGTGGTATGGTGTTCATTTTTACACTGGTATGGGAACCTGTGATTTCTTTTCTTTTCAATGTCCCGTATCCGATAACGACAACTTCCTCCAGTGTTTTCTGATCTTCCTTAAGAACGACTTTGATGTTTGTCTTATTCCGGACAGGGATCTCTTGGGAGATGTATCCCAAGTAAGATACAACTAAAACTGCATCAGGCCGGGTATTCAGTATGAATTCGCCATTCGCATTGGTTATCACTCCTTGTGTAGAACATTTAACAGATACACTGGCTCCTATCAGAAGTTCTCCGGTCTCATCCGTTACAACTCCTGAAACCAATATTGTCTGTTTTTCTTCCAGGTGTTTCCGGGTGTTGAGAATGATATTTTTATTCTCAACCAGGTAATGGATGGGGGTATTTACAAGTGCGGAATGCAACAGGCTTTTTACATCGCCGGTTTTTAAAGGGACGGACGATAGCATCATTTTTATATCTATCTCTGTCTCATTATAAACAAATAAATAATCGGATTGTCTTTCAATCTGCTGAATCAGTTCGCCTAAAGTTATTTTACTTTTGGGCAATTGGATAGGTTGTGCACAGATGTTGGTGTGGATAAAAAGGAACGTCACTGCCAACAAATGGAAAAACAAACTAAAAGTGTTACAACGGGTTGATTTTTTCATCTTGTATTTTCTTTTTATGGTTTTTATTATCATTGTCAATAGATTATGTATGTGTGGGTGTCTTCTTCTTTCGTGAAAGAGAACTGATAGTTTTTCTGCAATGTCAGGAGTATATGTTCGATGCCATCCTTATTCCTGAATTTGCCGGTACACATTTGTGCTCCTATCTGCGGATTTTTCAATTCTATACTGACTTCATGTAATAGGGACAGATGGGCAAAAACATCTGATAACGGCTGGTTTTTGAAAGAATAGATACCGACCTTCCATAAGAAATTTTCATCCGGATCAATGGAAGAACGGATAAGGGTTCCATTGGACAGCCGTACTTTCTCGTTGGGTTGAAGACGCATATCTACTGTCTGGCTTTTATCCTGAAGACTGACAGCTCCTTCTATTAAGGAACATTCAAATAATCCGGACTTCTGATAAGAGAACACATTGAAGGAGGTACCCAATACCGTAATATCATACATTTCTGTTTGAACGATAAAAGGATTCTTTTTATCGGGAGTAACCTCGAAATAAGCCTCTCCGTCTAATTCCACTATCCGGGTATTTTCTTTTTTATTGTTCTGAAATGACAGTATCGAATTAGAGTTCAGCCAGACTTTAGTCCCGTCCGATAAAACCAGTTCCAGCCGTTGTCCCTGCGGACAGGTAACGGTCTTTACTGCCATTTGCGATTCTTTATCCGATACCAGGAGGTAACTTAATCCCAAACTTAATAAGACCAGAAATACTGCGGCTACTCTCCATAATACATTAACCGTTGAATGTCTCTTGATTTTCTTATCAGGAATGTATTCCGTATTCCAAATGGAGATGTCATGAAGTTTTCTAAGTTCCAGAAACTCCTTTTTATTCTTCTCTTCTTTCTCTATCCACGCCATGACGTCTTCTCTTTCACGGGTGGATATTGTTCCTTTAAGATATTTCTCAATCGTTTTTTGATCCATCTTTGTAGCTTTTATATAATTAATACGGATGAAATGAGCCTATCCCTAAAAGGGTGTATATAATTTCTCCCTTATTATTTGAAATAATCAGGGGCGTTTGGATGTAAATCCTTTAAACTTAAAGGGTGATTTATTCTTGGGGGGGCGGTTTTTCAGAAATAAAATAGGATATATGTTGTTTCCCTGTAAATATTAAGCATACAAGAATAGTATTACAGGTAAATAATCTTTCAGTTTTTTTCTCAGTAAAGACAATGATTTCGTTATATGGTATTCTACGGACTTTATACTTATTCCCAATTCGCCGGCTATTTCGTTAGCCGATTTATTATCAATGCGGCTGAGTTTAAATATTAGTCGTGTCTGTTCCGGTAATTGTTTCAGTGTATTATCTACTATCTTTTGGATATCAGATATAAATAGTTCCTGAGGTACTGTCGATTCGAGTAATGAAATCCGGAAGACCAGTTCGCGTTGTGAGATTTCCGTTAATTCTTCATGTGTTTTTGTGTTGACTTGTATCTTTCTTAAATGATCCAGACATTTGTTCCGGATAATAGTTAAAAGGAAAGCTTTACGTTGGACTGTGGTGTATGATTCATCCCAGTTTTCCCACAGCTTTATGAGTGCTTCGGATGCAATATCCTCTGACAAATGTTGGTCATGTAAATAGGATTGTGCATATACAAAGCTGCGGTGAAAATAATCAGGGTAATTTTCACTAAAAGTGATTGTTTTGGAAAGGGTCTCTTTGTGTAATTCCATTCTCCTTATAACTCTTTATGTACAAATTTAGCATTTTGGACTAAATAAAAAAAGTTATCTTTACTTTTAACTAAATTGGTCTGAAGTAAAGAAATGTCCGGATTTCTTTTGCTTTATATAAATACGAATTAGAAGGAGTGTACCCTAATTGAACGGGTGTTTTTTGTATAGCCGGTCTGTTTTAACCGGCTATTCCGTCTTGATCGCTTTTGCCGGGTTTGTCCGTGCCGCTTTTCGGATTTGCCAGATCAGGGTGAGCAGGGAAATACCTGCGGTGATCAGGAAAGCAATAGCGAAAATCCACCAGGATAACGGAGCTTTATTGGCAAAGTTTTCCAGATATTTCGTGATTGCCAGCCAGGAAAGAGGAGTGGCTATCAGGAAAGAGAATACGAGTAGCTTGTAATATTTCCGCAATAACAAATTCATGATGGCTCCTGTCGTTGCCCCGTTCACTTTGCGGATCGCTATCTCTTTGTAACGCTGTTGAATGTCGAAAAGGGAAAGGCTGAATAATCCCATAGAAGAGATCAAGATGGAGACGAGGGTAAAAACGGAATAGATCCGGGCAACCAACCGGTCCTTTTCGTACATGGCACTGATCTCGTCTTCTACAAAAGTGTATTCAAATTCTCCTCCGATAGTCTTGTCATGGAGTTCTTTCAGAAGTTTGATCGCTTCCGGCCGGCGTCCGGGGACAATGGATGCCATGAGTTTCCCCGGATAGTATAGTTCATTCTGCACATCTTTGAAAGTCATGATGACGGGAAGATTACGCTGGGAGAGATGCACTACCTGAAATTCGGGAGTAAAACCTTTTACCAGAAGCGAACTGATGCCATTATACGAATCTTTTTCCAGTTCCGTAGGAGGGATTCCTCTTTTACTGAATAATTTTTTGGCCGTTTCATTCATCAGGATTTCTTTTTCGCTCTTCGGAAAGCCGTCTGCGGAAACTGGTATTTGGTATAAATCAAAGAAACTTTTATATAGTTTGACATGAAGTACCTCCTGCCATTCTCCTCCGGGGATGCGCATACTGACCTTATCGTAGTTATCAGTTGGTAATTCATACGGACTTTCTCCATAGGAGAACGACTGGAACAGAGGGGATGCTTTGAGTGTTTCCTGTATGGCGGAGGAAACGCTTTCAGTCTGTTTCTGTTCTTCTTCACCATAGAACATCTTTGAAGAAGGACGTATAAACCAGGCTTTTATAATGTCTTTAGTCCGGTATCCCAGGTCTGCATGCAACATGAAGTGCAGTTGCTTCATAAAGAAGATGGATGATATGATCAGGCAACAAGTGATAACATACTGCACGACCAGAAACAACGAACGGGTAGCCATCTTGTTTTTTCCGGGGGTGACTCCCTGAAGTGAACGGATGGTTTGCCGGAAGCTATAGTTGAAAAATGGATATAACGTAATAATCAGTGGAAGTCCCAGCAAAAGAATAACGGTTAATATCATATTGAAAGAAGAGCCGACGGTGGCAGTGATACCTAACTGGTTTTCTTGTATCGGCAGGGTGATTTCGATAATCATCCAACTGAGAAAAAGGGAGATAGTTGTCAGTACCAGATTCTCTGCGTATAGCTGGATGAATAATTGTGCGGGTCTTGCCCCGAATACCTTTTTCATTCCCAGTTCCCGGCCTCGTTTAATGATAACGACCGAATTGATATGGATAAAGTTGAACAGTCCGATCAATAAAAGCAGGATCGCAACGAAGGAAAGGATTTTCAGGCTGTCCGGGTTTCCCTGGCGGAACGTATTTACTCCTTTGTCGACAGCTTTGTCCATGTATAGTTTATCCAGTGGGATGACCCGGAAAGAGAACGTTTTTTGGGCGGCTTTATGGTTTTCTGCTTTGAGTTTTTCGTTAATGCGATCCGCATCGATACCGGGATAGGCTAAAGCAACACTAAAGTAATTAACCGGCGGCCAACGCCATTGCAGTTCTTTAGATATCAACAGGTCGAAGGTTAAAGAACTGGGTGTCTCCGTTTCTCCGATAATTCCCTGGATAGTCAGTATATTTCCGTTATAGTCGACGTTCTTACCGATCGGATTTTCTTTACCGAACAGTTTCCGGGCGAATCGGTTTGTGATAACGGCTCCTTTAGGGTCGGCCAACAGTTGTGCACGGTTCCCTTCTACCAGCGGAAAATCCAGTATCTGAAGGAAAGCAGTGTCTGTAGCCAATACATGTGCTTTGAATTTGTTCTCATCTACCTGTATTTCGACATTACTGAGGGAGACAAAGGAGGTTTTTTTCTCTATTTCCGGTATATCCAGGGGATTGATATAGTTCTTTTTCAGGACCACATTATCTGTTGTAAATAAAAGAGGTATCCGTTCACCGCTTTCCCACTGACGTGCACTCAGATATATCCGCTCATGGTTGGTATTGAAATGGTCTGTTGTCGCCTCACTATAGACATACCGGCTGATAATGATCACACAGGCCAGGCTTAATGCCAAGCCAAGGACATTAATAACGGTGTATAAACGGAAACGCATCAGTGAGCGTATGGCTAGTAGGATGATTTTCATAGGAATATATTAATCAATAGTTACGTATTCTTATTATTTGAATTTAATAATCCTTACTACCGGATTATCATCTTCGTTAAGTGTCTTTATAAACTTTTCAACATTGCCTTTCAATTGCTTTTTCTTATATGCGTTTATTATTGACGATGGCTGAATCAAGTTGGCAATCCTATTCTTGGCTATGGCAGGAGAATTTCCTGGATTCCAATTAGTGCCATACTCTGCATCATAAAATGATATCCTGGTTACTTCCCCTGTTTCAAATTCATACATAAAAGACGGAATCTTACCTCCTCCCGAATTGAAATTTAATGATATTTCATCGACAATCATAAATTTTTCGGTTGTTAAAGAAGTAACCCATACTTTTCTTGGATCCTCAGAAACATGAACCGAAGGCTTACGAGTCAATATGGGAATTAACTTCCTGCCTGGAGTTAACTGATAGAGTGTATCAGACGATATATCAGCAAGCATAATATCTTGACCATAATACATACTTTCAGTATAAAACATATAAACAAAACTCCAACTATTTTTATCTATTTTAGCAAGACGAATTGAATATCTTTTAGGGAAATGAATATTCAAAACAGAAATCAAGCTACCATCCTTTTTTGACACAAGCCGGTAAGGATATTCTTTTGTATTACCTTCAAGGCCTGGATCTACAATCACGTCGTCATATACAAGCAGTGCTTCATCATCAACATTAAAAACTTTTGAATAATTATCAACCGTATTTATTTTCAAAGTTCGTTTGTATTCTCCTTTCAGCGAATAAACCAGAATGGATTGGTTACATACAAATATTTCTTCATTCTTTTCATCCAAAATTGTACCGGCGTCTCCAATCCATGCATATTCCCGGCCGCTTTGTCCTTTATGGTTGAAATGAGAATATATTTTACCGTTTCTATTGAAAACAAATATATTACCTCGCCAAGGTTCATGTATAAGAATATATTTGTCGGAAATACCAGAAAGCACAAGTCTATCTCCCAACAAAATATCATCAGTTGTCTCAAGCGGAATATATTCACTCTCAGCAATATCTTGAAGAAGTATCTCTTTCTTTGGATATTGTTTTGAAAAATCAATTATTGGCAAGTCCCCTTTTTTTGATTGGGAACTTACTGTCTGACTTCCGGTAAAGAAGAACAATATCAATAAGATAAGATTATTAATCTTCATAATATTTGATTTATCAGTTGGTTATATGATTATCCTTATTTTTATTCTGCTTTCATTGCTTTAGCCGGATCTGTTTCTGCCGCTTTCCGTATTTGCCAGATCAAGGTTGCCAGCGATATTCCGGCAGTTATGAGCAGGGCGACGGCGAATATCCACCAGGATACCGGCGCCTTATGGGCGAAGTCCTCCAGATACCGGTTGATAGCCAGCCAGGAGATTGGTGCGGCTATCAGGAAGGCTATTCCCAAAAGCATGTAGTATTTTTGTAAAAGCATCCGCATGACGACGATAGTGGTTGCCCCGTTTACTTTACGGATGGCTATTTCACGGTAACGCTGCTGTACGTCGAAGAGGGATAAGCTGAACAATCCGAGTGAAGAAATCAGGATGGCTATCAGGGCAAAGATCGAGTAGACCAACGTGATCTGCACATCATTCCGATAGAGTGCCTTATATTGATCTTCGATAAATGTATATTCAAAATTACCACCGATCAGTTCGTCATGAAGTTCTTTCAGGAATTGAATGGCTTCCCGGCGGCGTCCGGGGGCGATGGATGCAATCAAAGGTTCTTCATACCAACTGCTGCTGGGATGTATGATTATCGGGTTGTTTTGTAATTCCTGGTGGCAAAGGTTGAAATCTTTGAAAGTCCCTAATATGCGGTAAGGAGGATTGGCATCCATATCTCCGTCTAAATTGTACCATAAACGTCTTTCCGGTTGTATTTCAGTCGTATTGATATCGGTTATATCCAGTAACTCTTTTCCGGACTCACTAATATATAAGGTATAGTCCATAGATGGGGTTTCTTCGGACAGTTCCCCTTCTGTGAGTTTTATATCAAACAACTTCATCCATTCCGGGGAAACATATATTACCGAGAAGTCTTTGTATTCTCCTCCCAATCTTTTAAATTGGAAATCGTTCATGCCTTTTCCTACCGGACTGTCTCCATATGTCCAATGTTCAATAAGAGGGGAGGCGTTCAGTTTTTGTTTGAGCGCCTCTACTATCTTATTCGTTTTTTCACGTTCTTTTTCTGCGGCTTCCCGTGTGGGAAAACTATAAATCCGGTTATCTCTCACAAACTGGGCCTGAATGACATCTTTAGTTCGGATACTCGGATCGGTATTCAACATGAAGTGAAGTTGTTTGATAAAAAAGAGGGAACAGATAGTCAGCACAAAAGTAATAATGTATTGTGTGGTCAGAAATATTTTCCGTGAAACAACCGAGTTGCCATCCCGATTGATCGATCTTAATGAGGTTATGGGGGTAGAGTAATTATAGCGGATAAAAGGTATTAAAGAGGTGAGAAACGGGAGAATGAATAGGATACTGACCGATAGAATTATATCAAATAGTTTGTTGGCAACGGGAGTTATTTCCAACTGGTTGCGTACGATCGGATCACTTATTTCTACCAATACCCAACTGATGAACAGGGCGATACCTGCCATAAGAACATTTTCAAGGAAAAGTTGTCCGAATATCATTTTTGTCCCGGCTCCGAATACTTTTTTCATACCGAACTCCCGCCCTCTCCGTAAAATAACAACGGAATAGATGTTGACAAAATTGAATACGCCGACCAGTAGGATCATGGCAGCTACGAGCGACAAAATCCAGATATAAGTGAAGTTACCTGAGCGGAAAGATATCTTATAAATGTTTTTATTGAAATAGACTTCTGATAACGGGTAAAGTTGATGGCGGATACTGTATTTCCAGAGATCCATGCGCATGAACTTGTTATATTGGTTGTTTACTTGTTTATAATCAGTCTTGGGGTATAGTCGGACTAAATGAATACCCTTCCGGTTCCAGTGACGAGACAAACGGTCGGATATAACGAGGTCGAAGTGCAGGCTGCTTGCCGTAGTGGGTTCTCCGACAATACCGGCGATGGTCACTGTTTCCCCGATAGAGAGCTGTACTTGTTTTCCCAATGCATTTTTGTTTCCAAATAATTTCTGGGCGTATGATTGAGTGATAACAGCTTCATCTGGTTTGGAAAGTGTATTTGTTCCTGTCAGTAACGGGAATTGTACAATCTTAAAGCAGTTACTGTCTGCGATTAAAGTTTGACATGAATACTCTTTTTCCTTATACCAACAACTGACCTCATTATCCAGCCGGAGCAGAGTGGTACATTCTACAGCCGGATGTTCCAGTATGCTACTGAATGATTTCTCATTGTTCGGATTCATAACGGCAGAAAAAGAGATATCACCGGAACCTCTGTCTGTTTCTTCTGTCGTAGTATATAACCGTTCCAGATCCGGATAAAAATGATCTGTCCGTAATTCGCTGTAAACATACCGGCTGATGATAATCACGCACGCTAAGCTGAGTGCCAGACCTAATACATTGATGAGTGTATAGGTCCGGAAGCGCATTAAAGGGCGGATAGCCAGTAAAAGTATCTTCATTTTTTTAGTTTGTTATGTCTTTTTATTCTGCTTTCATTGCTTTAGCCGGATCTGTTTCTGCCGCTTTCCGTATTTGCCAGATCAAGGTTGCCAGCGATATTCCGGCAGTTATGAGCAGGGCGACGGCGAATATCCACCAGGATATAGGGGCTTTGTTGGCGAAGTTTTCCAGGTATTTGAAAATAGCCAGTAATGAAACCGGAAGAGAAATGACGAAAGCTAATCCCAATAGTTTGAAATATTTGCGTAGCATCATTTGCATGACTATACGGGTGGTTGCTCCGTTCACTTTGCGTATGGCAATCTCACGGTATCGCTGCTGAACATCAAATAGAGACAGACTGAATAACCCCAATGAAGAGATCAGAATGGCTATGACTGTAAATAAGGAATAGATGTAAGCCGCCTTTTTATCATCTTTGTAAAGAGCGCTGACTTCGTCTTCAACAAATGAATACTCGAATTCGCCGCCAACGGTATCGTTGTGGAGTTTCTTCAGAAAGGCGATCGCTTCCTGTTTCTTTCCAGGGACAATCGAGGCCATTAGCTTTTGGCTGTTGTAACTTCCGGAGTTGGAAATGACTAGCGGGGCGTTGGGCTTTGACAAGTGTGTGAACTTGAAATCCTTTACTACACCGATAACCTGATAGGGAGGATTGGTACTCATATCATTCCGGCTGGTTATCCATAAACGGCTCTCCGGCTGTAATAATGCTGTTTCTATATTGGTTATGCCAAACAGTTTTTGTGCCGTCTCGTTAATGATGAACTGGTAACCATATGTATTATCAATGGAGTCATTCCAGAACCGTCCTTCTTTTAACTGCAAACCATACATCTGTATATTTTCTGCGGACATGTACGCTGAGCAAACCTCTTTATATTCCCCTTCCGTAGTTTTCAGACGGATACCACTTTCCTGTATCGTGTGAGGGCTGTCTCCATATACCCATTGAAGGAAAAGGGGACTGGCATTCATTTTCTGCTTTATCTCACCATCCAGCCGGTTAATGTTGTTGAAATATTTTTGTCGGTCTTCATTGGGCATACTCCATACGTTGCTGGGGTGCTTGATGAACTGGGCTTTTATAATATCTTTGGTTTTATATCCCAAGTCTGCATTCAGCATAAAATGAAGCTGTTTCATAAAGAACTGGGAAACAATTATCAGGCAGCAGGTGATAATATACTGAAAAACGATGAAAACAGCACGTGAGACCACTGAATTACCGCTGGTATTTACAGAGCGAAGCGAAGTTATGGGCGGTGTGTAATTATATTTGATAAAAGGATACACGGAGGTTATGGCCGGTAACAGCAACAGGATACCTATTGAAAGCAAAAGATCGAATGTCAGATTATTTACCTGCGAGATACCCAGGGTCGATTCGATAGCTCCTCCGCTTATCTCGATTAATATCCAGGCAATAAAGAGGGCACAGCCTATCATTACAATGTTTTCACCGACGAGTTGAACCAGCATTTGGAAGGCTCTTGCTCCAAATACTTTTTTCATTCCCAATTCGCGTGCCCGTTTCAGCATCAGGACGGTGTAGATATTGATAAAATTGAAGATGCCGATAAGTAAAATTAAAAAAGCGACACCGGCGAGCACCAGGACATTGTTATAGTTTCCTCGCAGGTAAGTATCATCAAACATATTGACGGTCTTGTCGAAGTACGATTTGCCGAGGGGAAGCAGTTGGTTGGGGGTTTCCTTATTTCCTTCTTCCCGGCTACTGATAAATTCTTTATTCAGTTTATCGATATCAGTACCGGGAGCCAGTAATACGAGAGCGTGGAAAGCACGTCCCCATCTTTCTTGCAGTTGCAAGGAAACGAGCAGGTCAAACTGGATAGAACTTTTCTCGACAGGTTCGTCGAGAACCGTGGTGATCGTAATAGTTTTACCGTTGGAATGCTGTATGCTTTTTCCGACTATATCTTTGTCTGTGCCGAACAGTTTACGGGCAAAGTTCCGCGTAATAACAGCTCCTTGCGGGTCTTGCAGCGGGATTTGTTTATTGTCGGATACTACCGGATAATCCAGAATCTGCAAAAAGGTAGTATCGGCAACCAGGATACGTGCATTGTATTTTTTATCATTGACTGTTATATAGTCTTCTGTAAAAGAAGAGAACGGGGCCACTTTCTCGACAGATGGATTATTTATCAACCGGGCGTCTCCTATGCCTGTTTCGGGATTGAAATTGTAATAAAAACGAGGCCTTATTTCTTGTTCGAAATGTTGTGTGACCAGACATATACGATCCAGGTTTTTATTGAAATGGTCTACTGTCAATTCCCTGTACACGTGCCGTGATATGATCATGACACATGTCAGGCTCATTGCCAGTCCTAATATGTTGATGACTGTATAGAGCCGGAAACGTGAAAGAGACCGGATAGCAAGTAGTAATATTTTCATGGTAGTTCTTCTTCTGTCTTTTTTATTTCAAAATCAATTCTTCCGCGTCGCCAAAAGTACTGTATCCGGTGACAATAACCTTATCGCCTGCTTGCAATCCGCCGGTAATCTCATATTGCTGCGGGTTCTGTCGGCCGATGCTGATGTTTACTTTGCGTGCTTTTGTCCCGGCCTCGTTCAGCTTATAGATCCATTGGCCGCCGGTCGTCTGGAAGAAGTCGCCGCGTGGGATGACCAGCGCCTCTTCGGGTTGTCCCAGTTCGACCTGTACGCGGAAGCTCTTTCCGATGCGGACATTCTCGGGTGACTCTTCGGTAAAGACAAGATCCACGTCGAAGTTACGATCTTTTACTTCCGGTACGACCTTGGTGATGCGTAGCGGATATTTCTTTCCCTGCCAGGTGATGGTGGCGGGAAGGCCGGTTGTGATACGGTCGATATAGTATTCGCTGAGTGACGTATGTATTTTGAATTGATCCAGAACCTTGATCTCGGCGATGGCTTCGGTGCTTTGCACCTGCTGGCCCGGAGTTACCTTGACAAAACTGAGTTGTCCAGCCAATGGGGCGCGGACGATCAGGTTCTCCATGCGTTCCTGGGCACGGTCGTATTTCTTCCGTTCACGTTCCAGGTCATTCTTCATTAACTCACGACGGAGGATGGTGGCAGCGCTGTCATGGCGCAGACCTTCCAGTTGCAGGGCGGTACTTTGGGTTTTATATTCGAATTCGTCCCGCTGTACTTCCAGCTGCGCTTTACTTTTTACACCCATGCGGAACTCTTCTTCATCGAGGGCGAAGCTCTTTTTCAGGCGGTTGAGTTCATAGGTTGTCTGCAATGTTTGTTTTTGCAGGTCCAGGCTTTTCTGTTCCATTTCAATCTCTTTTTCCTGGAAGGAGATCAATTGTTTTTCCCATTCGTCGCGCTGGTCGTCGATGGTACGTATCAGGTCCGGATTGGTCAGGGAAAGGATGGTGTCTCCCTTCTCCATCATCGTACCTTCTTCAGCTACGATGCGTTCGACGCTACCGGCTTCGCGGGCGTTTATCTTAATGGTGAGGATGGGTTGAACCACGCCTTCCACATCCACATATTCCATGAATTTATCGGCCTGTGCTTCGCCAATGATGAGGTTGTCCGCTTCGGTGCGCAGTTTGCGTCCGCCTGATGCAACGATCGATACATACACCAGGAGGATGACAAAAGCGACACATCCGGCGATATGCCAGCGGTAACGGTAATATACGGGTTTCTTTTCAATAGGTTTGTCCATTATCTTATTTCATTAATTGTTCATAATCGAATGTCAGTTCACGGTTCCGTTCGAAGTCGTAGCCGGTCATGCTGCGCAGGCCGTAGTACAGGCTCCAATAATTATATAAGGCTGTTATATATTCTCTTCGTGCCCGGTCCTTTTCGCTGATGGAAGCATTGAGGTCGAGGATAGTCGATTTACCCAGCAGGTACAGTTTTTGGGCAACATCGTTCCTGCGTTGGGCGGTCTGGTCGGTTTTCTGTGCGATCATCACTTTATCAGCCTGTAGGTTGAACTGTTTGACCATTTTGATGACATTCAGTTCGAAGTCGTTGCGTGACTGCTCCACCTCGGTATATACTTTGTCGCGGTTGCTGAGGGCAACTTTTACCTTTCCTTTACCGACACCCCAGTCCAGGATCGGGATGCGTATGCCAAGGCTGACTAATTGTTGATCCAAAGGGTCCCGATAAGCCTCTTTCAGTTTTTCGTTTGTTTGCGTCAAGCCGAATTGCATATAGAGGTCGGCTTTGAAGCCGCGGGATGCTTTCGCCTGTGCTACGGCACTTTCGCTCTCCAACCGGCGGCGCTGGAGGTATTCCGGTTCCGGATTATTCTCGTAAGCCAGTTCGAGCGCTTGCTTTACTTCCACATTGAAACGGGGGATTTCTTCGTTTAAACTGGCAACCAGTTCCGACGCATTGGTGATACCCAGGTAGCTGCGCAATGATTGGATGCAGTCGTCTACTTCGATACGCGCGTTCATCATATTAGTCTGTTCGGTCAGGAGGTTCAGTTCCAGTTGTAGCATTTCATTTTCGGTGATCGTCCCGATATTGTACCGTCCCTGGGCATATTGATAGAGGGTGTCGGCATTTGCGTAATTATATTGTGCGATTTCCCAGTTGGTCTGTGCGGTGGCCAATTGGAAAAACTGTCGGGTTGCCTGTGCGGCGACCAGTTCGAGTGTTTCTGTCAGGTTCTTTTTTGATTCGGTATAACGGATAGGTTCGATTTTCCGATCCCATTTGAACTGGTTATATCCGAACAGGTTTTGTTCGTAGCCGAGCACGATGGGAGTGGTGTTATACGAACTTGTCTTTTCCGAAAACAGATCGAGTCTTTGCAAGGCCGTTTTCACGAAAAGGCTTCCTCCGGTGAATGGTATATTCTGATTGATCGTGAGTCCGGCATCCACCATCAACTGGTTGCGGTGTACGAAACTTTCGCCTCCGTCGGGCAAGGTCACCGAACTGATTGACCGGTTCAGTGAAGGGCTGGAGGTGAAGGTCAGACTGGGTAGCATGTTGGCACGATAGGAACGCCAGTTCCAGTAAGCCGCCCTGAAAGTGTGTCGGGCGGCGATGGCCTGTGGAGATTGTTCCTGGGCCATGCGTACGGTCTCAGATAAAGTGAGGCGTAACGTATCCTGCGAGTAAGCCGGGAAAGCGGCCAGTGCAGCAAGGATTATTGATAATATGTGACTTCTCGTATGTTTCATATATTATTAAAAACAAATAGTATGCCATGTTTTTAATGTCTTGAATATTAGATACTAAGTAGTATGTTCGTTTTTGTGGCCAGTGCGTCAGCGCACAAAAAACGTTCGTATTCGCACATCTTGTTTATTGTTTTAATGTTTATCTTTACCCCCACATATTTAATATACGCATACGATATGAAACAAGGGAAAATACTGATCATCGACGATAATGAAGATGTGCTTTTTGCACTGAATCTGCTGTTGGAACCTTATGTGGAGCAAATCCGTGTGACCACACAGCCGGAGCGTATCGAGCATTTTATGGAAAGCTATGTGCCGGATGTGATCCTGCTGGATATGAATTTCCGAAGGGATGCCATTAGCGGGCAGGAAGGTTTTTTCTGGTTGGAGAAGATCAAGAAGGCGGATCCGGATGCCGTCGTCCTTTTTATAACAGCTTATGCCGATACGGAAAAAGCCGTGCGTGCCATCAAAGCCGGAGCGACGGATTTTATCCCTAAACCCTGGGAGAAAGAGAAGTTGCTGGCCACCTTATCCGCCGCCTTGAAACTTCGTGAAAGCCGTACGGAAGTGCGGTCGCTGAAACGCCAGGTAGCGGCTTTGGAGAGTTCGGATGAGGAGGGTTTCGAAATTATCGGTGAGAGTAATGCCATGCAGGAAATCTTTGTGACAATCGAGAAGTTACGTCATACGGATGCCAATATCCTGATTCTGGGGGAGAACGGAACAGGCAAGGATCTTGTTGCCCGTGCCCTGTATCATCATTCGCCGCGTAACGGACAGGTCTTTGTGGGTATCGACCTGGGAAGCATTCCCGAATCGCTTTTTGAAAGTGAACTGTTCGGTTATGAAAAGGGAGCCTTTACAGATGCCCGTCGTGATAAGCCGGGGCGTATGGAGGTGGCAACCGGCGGGACTTTGTTTCTGGATGAGATAGGGAACCTGAGCATGCCGATGCAGGCCAAACTGCTTACTGCGATCGAGAAGCAGCAGATCACCCGGCTGGGGGCTACCCGTCCGGTTTCGATAGATGTCCGCCTGATCTCTGCTACCAATATGAATATTCGTGCAATGGTGGAGGAGGGGACTTTCCGCCAGGACTTGCTTTACCGTATCAATACCATCGAACTGCATATTCCTCCTCTTCGGGAACGTGGTAATGATATCCAGTTGCTGGCAGACTATTTTCTGACACGCTATGCCCGTAAATATAAGAAAGAGATAAAAGGTTTATCCCGCGAAGCCCGGAGCAAACTGCAAAACTATAACTGGCCGGGGAATGTCAGGGAGTTGCAACATGCCATCGAGCGGGCTGTGATCCTTTCTGACGGGCTGATGCTGAAACCGGAGAATTTTATGCTCCAGCCTTCCGTTACCAAAAAGAAGGCGGAACTGGAAGAACTCAACCTCAGCATTCTGGAGAAAGAAGCGATCGAGCGTGCTCTGCGGCGTGCCGACGGGAATGTGACCCGTGCCGCCGAGTTGCTGGGTATCACCCGTTTTGCCCTTTACCGGAAATTGGATAAATTGGGCCTATGAAACGGTATACCATCCTGATAAAGATCGTCCTGATCGTTATATTGTCGTTGACAATTGCGTTTCTGATACTGAAAAGCCTCTATTTTACTTCGGTAATGATGAGCGCTATCCTGATCGTATTGGCTTTCTCTTTGTATCTGGACCAACGGAAAACGATTCGCCGGATGGAACATCTGATTGCGAATATTCATTACGGAGACCTGAATCTGTCTTTTCCGGTTCCTACTTCCGGAGGGGCGGAAGCCGAGTTAACCCGTTCGATGAATGAGGCCCTGAATGCTTTCCGTTCCCGGCTTTATAATTCGGTGGTGGCGGAGGCTGAGACAGAAGCCTGGCAGAAACTGATCCGCGTACTGACGCATGAGATTATGAACTCGATCGCTCCTATTATATCCCTGTCGGAAACGGTGACTGAGCGTGCCGCCCTGAATGGTATGAATGAGCGCGATTATGCGATTATGCTGCAAGCGATACAAACGATTCACCGTCGGAGTAAGGGATTGCTCGACTTTGTGGAGAATTACCGCAAACTGACGCGTATACCGACTCCTACCATGCAAATATTTCCGATATCTGTTTTATTCAGCGATTTGCAGAAGCTGGTCCCGGCTGAAGGCATCCACGTTGTCTATTCTATCCGCCCGGCAGAATTACGGTTGTATGCAGACCGGAGCATGATCGAGCAGGTTCTGATCAATTTACTGAAAAATGCCGTTGAGGCGTGCTGCGACAGTGAATCCCCTGAGATTCGTGTAGAGGCTTTCCGGCAGGATGGGATGCCTGTGATAACGGTTTCGGATAATGGCAGCGGGATTGTCCCGGAGGCTTTGGATAAAGTCTTTGTTCCTTTCTTTACCACGAAACAAGGAGGATCGGGTATTGGATTAAGCGTTTGCCGTCAGATATTGAATCGTCATGGGGGAAATATAACCGTTACTTCGGAAATGGAGAAAGGGACGGTGTTCACCCTGCAATTTCCGGGTACACGTTCCATATAACAATAGTCTACAGAAGTTCTGTTATCTTTTTTTTCAGATCGTTGGGTTTGATCGGTTTGGCTACGTAATCGCTGAATCCGCTTTGTTTCACCCGTTGTTCGTCTTCGGCAAAGGCAAAAGCTGTCACGGCGATGATAGGGATAACGGTATTGTCTTTGCGTATCTCTTTCGTTGCCTGGTATCCGTCCATAAGCGGCATTTTTAGATCCATGAGGATCATGTCCGGATGATATTTTCTGTATAAGTCTACTGCTTCCTGACCGTTCCAGGCATGTACCAGGTTGTATTCCTTGAGGATTGCTTTTATATACGTGTAGTTGCTTTCGTTGTCTTCGGCAACCAGTAAGGTTGACTTTTTATTGTTATTCTCAGTAAAGGCATTATTCTGTATTTCTATTTGTACAGGTTCTGCCGCAGCAACGTGCGATTCTTCAATAACCGTATCGGGTAGGGTGAACCAGAAAGTCGAACCTTGTCCCAGTTCAGATTCCACGCCGATCTCTCCTCCCAGCTTCTGTACGATCATCTGGCTGATAGACAGTCCGAGCCCGGTTCCCTGAGCGAAACTGTCTAACTTGACAAAGCGCTGGAAAACGCTGTCTTTGATCTTTTTATCGATACCGCATCCTGTATCGGAGACAAAGAATAGTAATTTGCCGTCCTTATGTTTATAGCCGAAACGTATTCCGCCTTCTTTGGTGAACTTGATGGCATTGTTGATAAAGTTGGTTATTACCTGCGACAGGCGGTTCTTGTCTGTCCGGATGATGCAATGAGACATCTTTTCGACAAATGAAACCTGCACGCCTTCTGCTGCTTTCAGGCGGGAGGTCTGCTCTATATCACATAATAACTGATTGATATCGACATCTGAATAAACAAATTCGAGCGTATTGGCCTCGATCTTGGACAGGTCCAGAATATCATTGATCAATTGCAACAGGAGTTCATTGTTGTTATTGATAATATTGATGTATTCTTCGCGTTCCTCCAATTCTTCGGTCATGGCAAGCAGGCCGGAGAAACCGACAATCGCATTAAGCGGCGTACGTATCTCATGGCTCATATTTGCAAGGAAGGCCGATTTCAGGTGATCCGATTCTTCTGCTTTTTCCTTAGCCAGTCTCAATTCGTTCTCAGCTAGTTTCTGCTTGGTGACATTTTCTTTCTTGAATACTACCCCCAAAAGATTTTCCTTTGCATCGAGTATCGGGTTGGCAAATACATGTGTATATTCACCCGGGGCACATTGCTTGACGAGCTCAAACGGTTTCCGGCTTTCCATGGCGGAAATCAGTGCACATTCATCGCAGAATGGTTTTTGCCCGTCTTTAACCAGGCAACAGTTTCTAGGACCATATTGCGGACTGCAAGGCATTTTTATCTGATTCTCCCATTTGACCGAATAATCCGGTTTGATGAAACGGATAGAAGACTGAATGTTATTCATAATAATAACATTGTCTTTCTGCAGGTCCATCAGTTCGTCTTTCAACCGGTTGGTTCTGAACAGGAAGAACAGGATCATTATCAGGAAAAGCAACAATACGCATGCAACGATCAGCAGGATCTCAAATCTGTATTTGATAAACAGATTCCCCTCCACATTGATCAGCGTGGAATCGGCAGGCAGACGGTCTCTTTCTATATTGAACTCTCTTAGTTTTTTGGCATCGAAAGTATATCCGTTGGGAATACTTACTGCCTTCATCTCTTTTTGGAGTACTTTCTTTGTTTGGATATCGATAGCCTGTTTGGCAAGATCTTTACCGATGGAACGATATTTAGGCATGTAACCGCCTATTGCCCAATGGCTAAGTCCGATAGAAGTCAGTGTAATAGCCGGAAGATTCGGGTTACCTGCCATCATGGTGTAGGTTGCGTTACCTACATAATACCCGTCGTTTACATCTACACGCCAGGTTCCCAGTAGGATTACGGTTTCCTTTGGAAGTCTCTTTATTTGTTCAACAATGGTGTAGATATTATTTTTCCGGCCGTCCAGTAGTATGAGATTCTGGTCCGGGAACTTTTTCATTTCCTTTTTTACCAGTGCTTGCAAGGAGATACCTCCGTAGCTGTTATCCGTTATTAAAGCAAAATGTTTTGTTGCGGGATAAAGATTCAAAGCCAGTTCTATATTCTTTTTTATATCATAATTATAGATAAAACCAGACAGATAGAATCCGTTGGCTATGTAACTTTGGATATCGATACTCTCCGGGTCCCAGTCTGCCATTACGGTATTGGAGTCCGGCAGAATAACTGCATTTCGGCTAACCATCCCACACAGGATAGGAATATCTTTTAGGATCGGTTCATCCTGCGACAGGTAAGAAGACCATCCTTCCTGGCCTAGAATGACTATGGCCTGCGGAGTGTTCTCGTTGTTATATTTTTTTAGCAAGGTTGCCATTTTCCCTTTCCATAAAGGAGCCTCCGGCAAACTTTTACAGTTCATGTTTTCTATGATGACCGGAGCTGTACCTCCCAGACGTTTGTACTCCTCCATGAATTCGGAGATATTTTGCGTGGTGTTACGGGTATCCGGGTTATAGGAGCTGATAATAAGGATCGGATGGGTGTCTTCGGCATGAATAGGAACGACCATAATAAGACATACAAGTATGAATAGTATTTGTATGTGGCATATAATATTTCTTAGAATCACTTTCAACATTGATATCTTCTCTGTTACTGTCTGTTTCCCGGCTACAAAAATAGGAATTATTTGTGATCTATGTAGAACTATGGTCAATAAAAACAGAAGAAAATCAAGGGTATTATATTTCTATCATGATTCCTATACTGGGCAACATCGTTCCCGTCATGCGTTCTACCGGCTTCAATTCATACCGTTGTTCGCCTTTAGGGGCATCGGGGTTCAGTATTTTACCTGTTTTTATATAGACGTCCTGTTCTTTGTATTTCGAATTAAGTACGTTCTGAAGATCGATATAGAATCCGAGCATTACTTTTTTCAGATAAAATGTTTTATCTATGCGCAGGTCCAGCTGGGTGAATGGTTTCAGGCGTTCGCTATTGAAGCGGCTGTAGTCGTAATAGAGACTGCCGCTGGCATCCCAGGCTTCCACATAACTGCTTTTCTCCACATCGTAAGGCGTGTATGGTGCGCCGCCTACTACCCGGAGTTTGGTGCCTATGTCCCAGTTTTTGGGGAGTGAATAGGTGCCGCTGAAGGTGAACAGATGTTTGTTATCCCAGGCGGAAGGAAGGTATTTACCTGTATTTCTTCCGTCTTTATATTCACTGCGGACATAGGTGTAGGAAGCGATGAAAGTGAGTCCTTTGTAATTATACCAGCGTCCCATCAGTTCCATTCCGTAAGCTCGTCCGGTAGCGGTGGAGGTGACGGCTTCATTTCCCAGAACACCGTAGTCGGTTCCTTTCGAAGCCAAAGGAATGCTGTCGATGACCGACATCGGATAGCGGTTATAATGTTTGTAAAACCCTTCGGCTGTGAATTTAAGGAAAGAGGAGGGACGATATTCCAGTCCCAGTCCGGCCTGGTCGCTGCGGATATATTGAAGGGCGTTTCCTTTGTTGACATAATTCCCGTCGTTATCCTTAAATCCCATAACGGTGTACGGAGGTAACTCATAGTAACGCCCGGCGTTGGCATTCAGGTAGATATCGCCGGCTATCCGGTAAGACAACGAAAGGCGTGGCGAGAGTTGGTCAAGCATATTCTTCATTTTAGATGAATAATTGTTGGCATCGGCACGAAGTCCCAGCGAGGCGGTAAAACGCTCATTGTCGCTTTCGTAGATGGCGGTGGCATACAATCCCCATTTCCAGATTCCCAGGTCGGTCTGATAGGTGATCTCACGGGGAATAGTGGTAAATTGTTTCTGGAATGTATGGTTGGTATACTCCGAATAATCGATGTTGCCACCTGCCTGGAGTTGTATGTAAGGGAGGCGGAAGATATTTTCGCTACGGAGTTTGTTCTCTATCTCGTCCGAGCGGTAATTGAGCGTAAGATTTTCCGGCATGCTTTCGTCGTTATCCCGGTATTTGATGTTTTTGTTGTTCATCTGGCTACGGCTGACGATAACTGAATAGATGTTTTTCCCGGTATAATGCTTGTAGACGGCTCCCAGGGTATAGGTCTTTTGTTTTACAACCGGCAGATAAGCCAGGATATATTGGTTCTTTTCGCTCATATCTTTCATCCCGGTATTCAGTTTCATATCATCTATGGCTCCTAATCCGAGAAAAGTGAGTTCGTTTTTCTTGTTGAAAGCATGTTTGATCTTGAACTGGGCATCGGTGAAAGTCGGCAGGAACGGCAGTCCGATCATGTCGAACAGAAATTGCAGATATGAACGCCTGATGGAGACCTGGTAGGTTGTTTTGTCGCCCATCGGTCCGTTAACCGACAGTCCGACATCGGAGGCTCCGACCACCCCGCGCAGGGAGAACTTTTCTTTATTCCCGTCCTGTAGTTTGAAATCCAGCACGGAGCTTAATGCATTCCCTCTGGCAGCGGGAAATGCTGCCGAATAGAAGTTTACTTCGCGTATGAAATCAGGATTAATGATTCCGACCGGTCCGCCCGAAGCGCCTTGTGTAGAAAAGTGATTGATATTCGGAATTTCTACTCC
This sequence comes from Parabacteroides caeci, assembly GCF_023656795.1. Classification (NCBI taxonomy): domain Bacteria; kingdom Pseudomonadati; phylum Bacteroidota; class Bacteroidia; order Bacteroidales; family Tannerellaceae; genus Parabacteroides; species Parabacteroides caeci. The sequence goes on along the minus strand of NZ_JAMOKT010000005.1, from coordinate 115,774 downwards.
ATCCAGGAAGAAACGGTTCTCGGAAGGGCCGCCGCCTCTTACCATCAGGTCGTTCCGGAATGCAGCCGTGGAAGCGACTCCGGGAAAAGATTGTACGACACGCGATATGTCACGGTTACCTCCGGCACTCTTTTCTATCTCTTTGAAGCCTATAACGCGCAGTCCGAGCGGACTTTCGGCTGTTTTACGAAATGGGGAAGCCACAACACTGACTTCCTGCAGGTTTTCGCTGCCCGGCTCCAACTCGATCGGGAAAAATATATCTTTATTGGCAACGCGGAACTCGGCGGTTACTTCCGGCTTATATCCCAGGAAGGAAGCCTGAAGACGATAACTGCCGGGGGCGACTCCGGTGATCTCGAAATTACCGACGGAATCGGTTGCTGTTCCTTGTGTTGTGTTCCAGATCACCACTGTTGCGTAAGGCACCGGTTCACCACTTGCAGCTTCCTTTACGATCCCTTTTATGGAATAGCTTTTCTGGGCCTGCATGAACTGGATGCAGACAATAAATAATACCAGGAAGATATATGCTCTTTTATACATCGCTATCGGTTTTTTGGCAAAGATACTATAATATTAGGGAAGGATTGGTTCTAATAGGATATGAACTGTAATTATTGCATCATTACCGGGCGCATACTAGGATTCCCCAAGTTCTTATCCGGTGAAGGATGGAAATATCATATATTATGATACTGCATTTTCATATATTATGCGAATTAAGTATTATAATATATGAGAAAGTAATATCATAATAAAGGCTACTAATGTTCTTAGTATAGGGTTGACTTTGCCTGAAATAGGGTTAATGCATGCCTCTGCCTAACTCTGTTTAATTTTCCTTACCTTTGCAGTCAAATGCAAGTATAGTAGTGCAGAATCAGATGAAACGGGAATTACAGCAGACGGCTGACGGTAGCCATACATTATTTATACCGGAGATGGATGAACATTACCATTCGGTAAACGGGGCGGTACAGGAATCGCGCCATGTATTTATTGAAGCCGGATTGCATCATCAGGCAAAAAAGAATATCACTGTTTTTGAGATTGGTTTTGGGACAGGGTTGAATGCTTTCCTTACTTTATTGGATGCAGAAGAGAATAATCGCTCTGTGAACTATTATTCCATAGAACTTTATCCGCTTGGAGCCGAACTGGTCCGGGCGCTGAATTACGGCGACGTGATTTGTCCGGAAAAGAAAGAATGGTTTGAGGCCCTGCATGTTGCCACCTGGAATGACGCTGTAAGAATAACCGATCGTTTCACTTTGCATAAAATACAGGGAGATAGTAATCACTGTGAATTGCCGGAAGAAATAGACCTTGTTTATTTCGATGCTTTTGCTCCGGATAAGCAACCGGAAATGTGGAGTCAGGAGATATTCGATAAATTATATGCGCATATGGCGGAAGGAGGAATCCTTACCACCTATTGTGCCAAAGGAGTAGTCCGCCGTATGATGCAGAAAGCCGGGTATTCCGTTGAAAGAATACCCGGCCCTCCGGGAAAACGCGAAATGCTCCGCGCTATAAAGTCTTCATTATAGAAGTGCGTCGATTTTAGCTACGAAAGCCGATTTCTGTGCTGCACCTACTTGTTTGTCTACTAATTTCCCGTCTTTAAAGAAAAGAACGGTCGGAATATTGCGGATACCGAACTGGGCAACGACATCGTTGTTGTTGTCTACGTCCATTTTACCGATTGTAACCTTACCTTCGTATTCGGTAGCCAGTTCGTCGATGATCGGACTTACCATGCGGCAGGGGCCACACCATTCAGCCCAAAAGTCAAGGACCATAGGCTTGCCTGCGTTTACTAACTCTTCAAAATTTGCATCTGTAACTTCTAGTGCCATAATTATATATCTAATTTAAATTGTTCCCTTTTGAGGTGCCAAAAGTAGTAATTCTTTCCACACCGTACAACTTTACCCGTTAATTTTGAAATCAATAGTTGAATTCTCCTGCAGGAACTCAATCAGCTTGCCTGTTACGTTTAACCGGATATTCTGTGAGAAGAAATTTTGTGAAATATTATGTTCGCCATCTACCACTTTGAAATATAACAAGCTCTGTCCCGGATTGTTTTTGATGAGCACCGATAATTCATTGACTGTAGGCTCGTCGAGATCGTGGATCGGCAGAGTGATACTGATTTTTTCGATCAGCTTATCCTTTTCGTCCTGCAACAGGCGGATGGAACCGATATTGAAATCGAGTTCGTTTTCGTTCCAACGGCGAGGCTCTACGCGGGCTGTGATGAGCAGGTACATACCGGGTTTGCAATATTTGCTGTATTCGATATAGTTATTACCGAACAAAGCGATCTCTCCACTGCCGGTGAAATCTTCTATTTTAACTACTCCGTAAGGCTTTCCTGTCTTGGTCATTCCCTCACGGAAATCGGTTACGATTCCGCCTAACAACATTTCGCGCCCTTTCAGGCTTTCCCGGTCGTTGATCTCTGCCATGCCCGTATTGCATACGTATGTCAGAACGATACGATATTCATCCAGCGGATGGGCGGAGAGGTAAATACCTATCAGTTCCTTTTCTTTATTCAGGCGTTCCAGATCACTCCAACGCTGGCAAACCGGAATTTCGGGTTTGGCGATGGCTACAAGCAGGTCATCTCCACCGAACAGGGAGTTGGCTGCTGAGTTTTTATCCATCTGGAACTTATTGCCATAACGCACCAGCGTATCCAGAAAGACTTCGCCTTTGCCTGTTTCTGCAAAGAATTGTTCGCGCTGGATACCAAAATTATCGAAGGCACCGGCCAACGCAAGCGATTCGATATTTTTCTTATTACATGCTGTCAGGTTGACGCGTTCCACAAAGTCGAAGATATTTTTATACGGACCGTTTTTCTTCCGTTCCTCGATTATATTCAATACGGCCGATTCACCTACGCCTTTCACGGCGCCTAGCCCGAAACGGATGTTCTTGTTTTTATCTACGCTGAACTTCAGGATGGATTCGTTGACGTCCGGTCCTAATACCTGCATACCCATTGCTTTGCATTCGTCCATAAACTTCGTGATATCGACGATGTTGGACAAACTTCGGCTCAGAACGGCTGCCATATATTCGGAGGGATAGTTCGCTTTCAGGAAGGCCGTCTGATAAGCAACCCACGAATAGCAGGTGGCGTGGCTCTTGTTGAAGGCGTAGGAAGCAAACTTTTCCCAGTCGGACCAAATCTTTTCAAGCGTTTTTGCCTCGTATCCATTATCCTGTCCACCTTTCATGAACTTCGATTTCAGGTGGTTCATCTTGTCGATCAACTTCTTACCCATCGCCTTACGCAGAGCGTCACTCTCACCACGGGTAAAGTTTGCCAGCAAACGCGACAGAAGCATGACCTGTTCCTGGTAGACGGTAATACCGTAAGTGTCTTTCAGGTATTTCTCCATGACCGGTATATCATATTCGATCGGCTTGCGTCCGTGTTTACGGTCGATAAAGTCGGGGATATAATCCATTGGTCCCGGACGATACAGGGCATTCATGGCGATCAGGTCTTCGAATTTGGAGGGTTGAAGCTCCTTCAGGTATTTTTGCATACCTGCCGATTCAAACTGGAATGTACCGGTCGTTTTACCGTCGCAATATAATTTATAGGTTGCCGGATCTTCCAGGCTGATATGGTCGATATCGAGTTCGTGTCCGGTAGTCAGGCGGATGTTTTCAATAGCCTCTTTGATGATGGACAACGTTTTCAGTCCCAAAAAGTCCATTTTGATCAATCCGGTTTCTTCGATCACCGAACCTTCGTATTGAGTAACCAGCATTTCCTCGCCGGTTTCTTTATCTTTTGCCGTACTGACAGGCACGACGTCCGAAATATCATATCGTCCGATGATGACACCACAGGCATGTACACCGGTATTACGCACGTTGCCTTCCAGCATTTGTGCATATTTTAATGTATCGCGTGCCAACGGATCGTTACCGGTCGCTGCTTCTTTCAGTTCAGGAACGTAGTTGATCGCATCTTTCAGTTTGAACTTCTTCATATCCGGTATCTTATCCGGTACCAGCTTAGCCAGACGGTTCGATTCGGAAAGCGGAAGTTTCTGTACACGGGCAACGTCCTTGATGGCCGATTTGGTAGCCATTGTACCGTAGGTAATAATATGTGCCACACGGTCAGCTCCGTATTTTTCCGTTACCCAACGCAATACTTCGCCACGACCGTCATCGTCGAAGTCGGTATCGATATCGGGGAGGGAGATACGGTCCGGATTCAGGAAACGTTCGAACAGCAGGTCATACTTAATCGGGTCGATCTTGGTGATTCCCAGGCAGTATGCAACTGCCGATCCGGCAGCCGATCCACGTCCCGGTCCCACCGATACGCCCAATTCTTCGCGGGCAGCGGCGATAAAGTCTTGCACGATAAGGAAGTATCCGGGAAAACCCATTGTCTTCATGATGTGTAACTCAAAGTCCAAACGTTCCCTGACTTCATCATTCAGGTTGTCTCCGTAACAAACCTTTGCACCGTCGTATGTCAGTTTTCTCAGGTAGTCGGCTTCCAGCTTGATACGGTATAATTTATCGTATCCGCCGAGTTTCTTTATTTTGTCTTTGGCATCTTCTTCGCTTAATACTACGTTGCCGTTTTCATCACGGGTGAACTCTTCGAACAAGTCCTGTTCCGAGAATTTTTCGCGATATGACTCTTCTGTCCCGAAATCTTCAGGGATGGCGAAGGTTGGCATGATAGGACCACTGTCGATGGAGTAGAAATCTACTTTGTCTGCTATTTCAAGCGTGTTGCTGAGTGCTTCCGGGATGTCTGCAAAGATGGCATTCATCTCGGCTGTCGTTTTCATCCATTCCTGCTTGGAATAACGCATACGTGTCGGGTCGTCCAGATCCTTTCCGGTACTGAGGCAGATCAGGCGGTCGTGTGCTTCGGCATCTTCCTGATTAACGAAATGGACGTCGTTGGTAGCGATCAGCTTGACATTATGTTTGCGGGCGAGTTCGATCAGGACCTTATTCACTTCCTGCTGTTTGGGATACGTGGTGCAATCGGCGTTCGGGTCGTGTGTCTCGTGCCGTTGCATTTCCAGGTAATAATCTTCTCCGAACAGTTTTTTGAACCACAGGATGGATTCTTCAGCTTTATCTATCCGATCATGCATAATATGCTGCGGTATTTCGCCACCCAAACAAGCGGAACAGACAATCAGGTCTTCGTGATATTTCTCCAGTAATTCATGGTCGATACGCGGACGGCCGTAAAAACCTTCTGTCCAAGAGATGGAAACCATCTTGATCAGGTTTTTGTAGCCTTTTAGGTTTTTAGCCAGTATGATCAGGTGGTAACCGCTACGGTCTTCCTTCGCTGTTTTGTTATGCCTTCCGTTGCGGGCACAGTAGCACTCGCAGCCGATAATCGGTTTGAATATCTTTTTCTTTTCCGCTTCTATCAGGGATGGAATCTCCTGCAGGCGTGCCTGCTCTTCGGTGGAAAGAGTTTCTTTCCCTTTGAGGGCTTTCTGTTCTTTCTCCAGGTCTTTGATGGCTCCAAGCGGTTTCCCGTTCTTCTTGGAGACCTTGTTGAAGAACTCCTTTATACCGAACATATTACCGTGATCGGTAACAGCAATGGCGTTCATGCCGTCTTTTTGTGCCTTGTCAATCAGTGCATCGATCGAGGCTTGTCCGTCCAGCAGCGAGTACTGGGTGTGGACGTGTAGATGTATAAATGGTTCCATATATGATTGAAAAAACTTTTATATTTTACCAAACAAAGATACGACATTTGTTTGGTAAAATAGGTGCTGGTTTTCGAAACAGATATGTCTTTAACTATCCGTCTGTCCGAAAATGTCCTCAAACTGCCGCATTAATGCGGGCGGTGTGAGTTGGTATATCATTCCACTTTTTACAAACAGGTAATTACATAGATAAATAATGTTATTGAATGAGATATCCATCCGGATATCATGTTTGATCAGTTTGTGTAAAATAACATTGCGCTCTGTTTTATAAAAAGCTTTTGCCAGGTCCTTATCGAAATTGAAAAGGGTGATGATATTTGTATCGCATGTTATGTTCTATCTCGTGCCATCCTTCCGAAAGGGTAGTGCGTACCTGAATCTTGAAAGTGGAATCGATATTCTTGAAGCTTTCACTGTAACGCTTTTTCCAGGTGTTGAACTCCTCTAACCTTTTTCCGATCTTTCTTTTAGATAAAAATAAGAGAAAACCAATTTGGCTAACATTTGTTAGTTAGATAGTTATCTGTGATATTAATGTATATATTATTTGCTTGATTTTAGTTATTTTCTACATACGATGTCTGGAAATACGTTAAAATCATAGAATAAGTATCATCATTAGAAAAAAAAACTATCTTTGCTCATGGAAAAGAGGATATAATATGAAAAAGATAGGATTGGTAATAATATGGGTGATGTTGATGATTGTGCCGGCTACAGCACAGATCACTTGGGGTGTGCGTGGTGGTTTGGCTTATTCTTCGCTGGTGCAGAAAATAGACAACAATTATCAATCGGGCGCTCGTTTCGGATTTAGTGTGGCGGGACTGGCTCAGATTCCTTTATATAAAAGATTGTCGCTTCAGCCGGAAGTCGCTTTTGTGCATCAGGGTGGTAATTACTTGTCAAAAATCTCAGAAGGAGACGGTATGGATTTAGCTTATCCGAAAACAAAATGTAACTATTATTCTATTCTTGTACCTGTAAATCTGGTATATACCTTTCAGTTTACCGATGTTTATTTCAGTGTGATGGCCGGTCCGGCTGTCGATTTCTCCCTGTTTGGAAAAATGCGTACTAAGAATGTGGATAGCGATATCGTTTTCGGACAATCAGGCGAAGCCGATCTTAAAACTTTCGACTTGGGGGTAAACCTTGGGTTGCAGGTAGAATATTCAAATTTCTTCTTCTCCGTATCTGCCCTGTGCGGAACACTCGACCGACGTACCACCAAACACGACGGCGAATCATCCCTTTATCAGAATAATGTAACTTTCTCGTTGGGGTATTATTTCCGCCGGTAAATTTTTTCAATTAAATAGGAATTAGGGAAAAGCATAACTCTCCGGCAATTCCCTTTTGTTGTATATCTTCTGCTCATAATCGTTTGGGTGCGAAAAAGATGTACAAATGTTTTGTATTTCGAAGAAAAGCCGTACCTTTGCAAGCCGAATATTATCAAATTGTACTAAGAGTTTAGTTTCTAGCACATTATTACGTCAAGTGTCCGTAGTGATAATGACAGCGAAAAACTAGGCGCTTGTTTTTTAGAGTTATTAATTAATTAATTTATTAAGCAGTGGATACTTTAAGTTTTAAGACCATTTCTGCAAACAAAGCAACTGTAAACAAAGAGTGGGTCATCGTTGACGCTGATGGACAGACTTTGGGACGCCTTTGTGCAAAAGTAGCAAAGCTTTTGCGCGGCAAGTACAAACCCAACTTCACTCCTCATGTTGATTGTGGTGATAATGTAATCATTATCAATGCAGATAAAATCGTTCTGACAGGAAACAAATGGAACGATCGTATTTATTTGAGATATACCGGATATCCCGGTGGACAGATCGAGTACACACCTAACGACTTGATGAAGAAAGGTGCCAGCCATCTGTTCAGAAAAGTAGTAAAAGGTATGTTGCCTAAAAACCGTCTGGGTGCTAAGTTACTTGCTAACTTATATGTATATGAAGGAACAGAGCACAAACACGAAGCTCAACAGCCTAAGTCAATCGATATAAACTCACTTAAATAATAACTATGGAAGTAGTAAATGCAATAGGAAGACGTAAAGCAGCAGTTGCTCGCGTATTCGTTAGCGAAGGAACGGGAAAGATAACTATCAACAAACGTGATCTTGCAAATTACTTTCCTTCTACAATCCTTCAGTTCATTGTTAAGCAGCCGCTTGCAAAGCTGAATGTTGAAGAACAATATGATATCAAGATCAACCTTGATGGTGGTGGATTCAAAGGTCAGTCAGAAGCTGCACGTTTGGCTATCGCTCGTGCTTTGATCAAGATTAATCCGGAAGATAAGTCTGCCTTGAGAGCAGAAGGATTCGTAACTCGCGATCCTCGTTCTGTTGAACGTAAGAAACCGGGTCAGCCAAAAGCTCGTAAGAGATTCCAGTTCAGCAAACGTTAATGTTATTTGTGAGTTTCTTACAAGGACAAAGCGTTTAGTATCTAAATTGTCGGGATTTCTTTTGCATGCAGACATGCCGGGGGACTACCTGATAGTTGAAAATTAAACAGAAAGTAAACGATTTAAAAAGAAAAAAATGTCAAGAGTTAATTTTGATCAGTTATTAGAAGCTGGTGTACACTTCGGACACTTAAAAAGAAAGTGGAATCCCGCTATGGCTCCTTATATCTTTATGGAGCGCAATGGTATTCATATCATTGATTTATATAAAACAGTTGCTAAAGTAGACGAAGCAGCAGAAGTAATGAAAAACCTGGCAAAACAGGGTAAGAAAGTACTTTTCGTTGCTACTAAAAAACAAGCAAAACAAGTTGTCGCTGATAAGGCTGCTTCAGTAGGTATGCCTTACGTTATCGAACGCTGGCCGGGTGGTATGTTGACTAACTTCCCGACTATCCGTAAAGCCATCAAAAAGATGACTACTATCGATAAGATGACAAAAGACGGTACATTTGATAACCTGTCAAAAAGAGAAAAACTTCAGATCACTCGTCAGCGTGCTAAGTTGGAAAAGACATTAGGTTCTATCGTAGACCTGACTCGTCTTCCGTCTGCTTTGTTCGTTGTTGACGTGATGAAAGAACATATCGCAGTTCGCGAAGCTAACCGTCTGGGTATCCCAGTTTTCGGTATGGTTGATACTAACTCAAACCCGAACAACATCGACTACGTGATCCCGGCTAACGACGACGCTACTAAATCAGTAGAAGTTATCTTAGGCGCTATCTGCGAAGCTATGAACGAAGGTTTGCAGGAACGCAAAGCTGAAAAGATCGATACAGAAGCAGCAGGTGAAGGCGAAGGCGCTAAAAGAGAACGCAAAGCTAAAGCTGCTGTAAAGAAAGAACGTACTAAGAAGGAAGACGAAGATGCTTTGAACGCTAAAGTTGCCGACAAGTACGCTAAAGATATCGAAGAATAATTCGGTTGACAATTGCCGGTTGACAATTGACAATTAGAATATAAATACAATGGGCAATTGGCTTTTGACAGTAAGAGATTGTCAATAGGTAATTGTCCATTGTTCGTTAATAAAGAAGTAGAAAGAGTATAAACATTAAATAAGAAGGAAATAAGATTATGGCTGTAACTATGGCTGATATTACCAAGCTGCGCAAGATGAGCGGAGCTGGTATGATGGACTGCAAGAAAGCGTTGACCGAATCTGATGGCGACATCGAAAAGGCAATGGAAATTATCCGTAAAAAAGGACAGGCTATCGCCGCTAAGCGTTCAGACCGTGACGCTGCAGAAGGTTGCGTGTTGGCAAAGAAAGAGGGCGGTTTTGCTGCTGTTATCGCTTTGAAATGCGAAACTGACTTTGTTGCTAAGAACGAAGACTTCGTTGCTTTGACTCAGGCTATCCTGGACGCTGCTGTGGCTAACAAATGTCAGACTTTGGATGAAGTAAAGGCTTTGCCTATGGGTAAGGGTACTATCCAGGACGCTGTTACTGACCGTAGCGGTATCACTGGCGAAAAGATGGAACTGGACGGTTATAATGTGGTAGAAGGTGCTTACACTACTGTTTATAACCATATGGGTAAAAACCAGCTTTGTACGATCGTTGCTTTTAACAAAGAATCAGAAGAAGCTGCTCACAACATCGCTATGCAGATCGCTGCCATGAATCCTATCGCTATCGATGAAGCTGGTGTTCCTGAATCAGTAAAAGAAGCTGAAATACAGGTGGCAATTGAAAAGACAAAGGTTGAACAGGTACAGAAGGCTGTTGAAGTTGCTTTGAAGAAGGCAGGTATCAATCCTTCACATGTAGATAGCGAAGACCATATGGAAAGCAATATGGCTAAGGGCTGGATTACTGCTGAAGACGTAGCTAAGGCTAAGGAAATTATCGCAACTGTTTCTGCTGAAAAAGCTGCTAATTTACCGGAACAAATGATCCAGAACATCGCTAAAGGTCGTCTTAGCAAATTCTTGAAAGAAGTTTGCTTGCTGAACCAGGAAGATATCATGGATGGCAAAAAGACTGTAAAAGAAACAATGAAGGAAGCAGATCCTGAATTGCAGATTCTTGCATTCAAACGCTTCACTTTGCGTGCTGAATAATTTTGCGTTAGCAGAATAAAATAAAAAAGGGGCTTCGATTATCTCGGAGTCCCTTTTTCTATATATAAAAGTTTACTTTCTCTTATTTCAGTTTAGCCAAAGCCTCTTTGATACGTTTGATGGCTTCCACGATGTTTTCATCGCTGGTAGCATAACTCATACGGATACATTCGGGAGCACCGAATGAAGTACCGCCTACGCAGGCAACGTGTGCCTTTTCCAGCAAATACATAGCCAGGTCGTCAGCATCTTTGATTGTGTTGTTTCCGTCAGCTTTACCATAATAGTAACTACATTTCGGGAACAGGTAGAAAGCGCCTTCCGGCTTATTTACTTCGAATCCCGGAACTTCTTTAGCCAGATTAACGATCAGGTCACGACGGCGTTCGAATGCTTTACGCATTTCTTCAACCGGTTCCTGTGAGCCAGTGTAAGCAACTTCGGCAGCTTTCTGGGAGACAGAGCAAGGACCTGAGGTGTATTGACCTTGTAATTTGTTTACAGCCTTCACGATCCATTCCGGTCCGGCAATGAAACCGATACGCCAGCCTGTCATTGCATATGCTTTGGATACACCGTTTACAATAACGGTGCGATCTTTCATGCCGTCGACAGAAGCGATACTGTGATGTTTGCCGATATAGTTGATATGTTCGTAGATCTCGTCAGCAATAACGATGATATCCGGATGTTTTTTCAATACTTCAGCCAAACCTGCCAGTTCTTCTGCACTGTAAACAGAACCAGTCGGATTGGACGGAGAGCAGAGGATCAACGCCTTTGTCTTCGGCGTGATAGCTGCTTCCAGCTGTGCCGGAGTGATCTTGAAGTCCTGTTCGATACCTGCTGTAACGATTACCGGTTTACCTTCAGCCAGTTTGACCATTTCAGGATAGCTTACCCAGAACGGTGCCGGAATGATAACTTCGTCTCCGGGATTAACCAACACCAGAATTGTGTTACAAACGGATTGTTTAGCTCCGTTCGCGCAGGAAATCTGTGTAGCTGCGTATTCCAACCCGTTTTCATTCTTCAGCTTGGTAACGATAGCATTGCGTAATGCCGGATAACCGGGAACCGGAGAGTAGCGAGAGAAATTGTCGTCTACCGCTTGCTTGGCTGCTTCCTTGATGTGATCAGGTGTGTTGAAATCAGGTTCTCCCACACTCAGGTTGATAACATCGATACCTTGTGCTTTGAGCTCATTGCTCTTCTGAGACATCGCCAACGTAGCGGAAGGCGATAAACTTGCTAAACGATCTGAAACTTGTGTCATGACACTGCTGTTTGTATAGGTTATTTTAAATAGTTGCGACAAAAGTAATTAATAATCGGATTCTTTGCAACAAATTGCTAATTATTTGATGTTATGGAGAACATGTCCCATACGCTCCTTTTTTGTCTTCATATAAAATTCATTATATTTGTTCGGAGTGACTTCGATAGGAACGTTTTCCACAATTGTTAAACCATAAGCTTCCAGGCCTACACGCTTGATCGGATTGTTTGTCATCAAGCGCATTTTGGTGATGCCGATGTGCTTCAGGATCTGTGCTCCGACGCCATAATCACGTTCATCAGCCTGGTGTCCCAGATGCAGGTTGGCGTCTACCGTATCCAATCCCTCTTCCTGAAGTTTATAGGCTTTCATTTTATCCATCAGGCCGATGCCGCGTCCTTCCTGGTTCAGGTAGACGATAGCTCCGCGTCCTTCTTTTTCAATCATTTGCATGGCTTTGTGCAACTGTTCGCCGCATTCGCAACGCATAGAACCGAAGATATCGCCGGTTGCACAAGATGAATGTACGCGAACCAAGACCGGTTCTTCTCCGGATATATCACCTTTTATCAAAGCGATATGCTCCAATCCGTTACTTTTCTGCCGGAAAGGGATCAGGTGGAAATGACCGTACTGGGTTGGCATATCGACTTCTACACCTTTGTCAACAATGGATTCTGTTTTCAGGCGGTAGGCAATCAGGTCCTTAATACAAATGATCTTGATATCGAACTTTTTAGCTACTTCCACTAATTGCGGCAGACGTGCCATTGTTCCGTCTTCATTGATGATCTCGATCAATGCCCCCGCAGGATAGAGGCCGGCCAGACGGGCCAGGTCGACAGCTGCTTCGGTATGACCGGCACGACGGAGCACACCGCGTGAACGGGCTCGCAGCGGGTTCACATGTCCCGGACGTCCCAGGTCAGACGGCTTTGTCTGCGTATCAGCCAGTGCACGGATCGTTTCGGCACGGTCGAACATGGATACACCGGTCGTGCAACCTCCGCCCAGTTTGTCGACAGTTACGGTGAACGGTGTCTCAAGCATAGAGGTGTTTCTGGCAACCTGCATATCCAGGTCCAGTTCCTGGCAACGTTCTTCGGTGATCGGGGCGCATAATACACCACGACCGTATGTCATCATGAAATTTACTTTTTCGGGCGTTATCTTTTCCGCAGCAACAATGAAGTCCCCTTCGTTTTCACGATCTTCGTCGTCAACAACGATCAGGAATTTACCTTCACGAAAATCTTCGATTGCTTCTTCGATGGTGTTTAATTTGATCTCACTCATATCTTTTTTAATTTTTAATTTCTAAGTTCCGGATCATATCTTCCAATTCGCGGCTTGTTTTTTGTACTACTTGTATATCATGGCGTAATAATTTACGCTGGTATGTAGCAAGCAAATAGACCGGAAGCCCGACCGGGAAAAATATTCCGAATGCCAGTCCGATCTTTCCGTTGATATTTGCATTCAGTTGGTTGTATCCGCCGATAACGGGATAATCCATCAGTTTGTTCAGTACCAGATTCTGATCGGAGTTACCCAGTTCTTCAATGATACCTTCCATTTCTGTAGCCAGCTGTTCTGCCGTATGATCCTTTCCGCCTTGTTTCCAGAAAGTGAAATAGTTCAACCAGCGTTTATGGCTTTTGAGATATTCGGCACAGTTTTCCGCCAGCTTATCCAGGCGTGGCAACATGGCTGCATAGTCAGGATTAAAAATGATTACCTCTTTTTTCTCCACTTTACGTCCGGCCCGTTTACCTATAAAATTCTTTATGGCATTCAGATAAGTGTCCGCATTCAATATAACACTGTCATTAACAGCCTTATAAGTCAGGAAAATCCCTAGTGGTGCCAAAATAGCGGAACTCAGCCACATTCCTTCCCAGGCTTCCCATATACCGTCGCGTGCCATTTTAAATCCGATATTATCTATAATATAATAGAATATAAACAGGATTACGGAAATAACGACCGGCATTCCCAGTCCTCCCTTACGGATAATCGCTCCCAGTGGGGCACCGATAAAGAAGAAAACCATACAAGCGAAGGATAAGGTGAATTTCTTATGCCATTCAGTCAGGTGGCGGCGTACTTTGTAAGCCTCGTCTCCTAATGTTGCAGCTTTGAAATAATAATCGGCCTTTACACTTTCAATGTTTGATTTGGCACGGACCAATAAGGCGGCTTGCCCGCTTGGTGCTTCGGCTTTATACAAACTGTCGAAATTGATTATTTTGACCGGTTCGTTTGATATTTTGGTCAGGGAATCAGTATCGTTTACTGTTGCAGTATTGCCGGTTCCCATTTCTGCTTGTTGGGATAATTCCCTTTTTGGTTTGGAGAATGTCTTTTTATAAGACATGTCATACACATTTTTGGAATTGATCGCCTTGATACTGTCGAGCCGTACGGTCATGGAGTCAATAGAAGTCTGTAAATCCTTCAGTTGCTTACCCATATATTGGTTTTGCATAAAAGATTCATCCGTGCGGGTGAAGTTTGCATCGAAATCTATCAGAATATCTTTGGTGCTGAATGTCTCCCTGCGGTAGGGAACAGCTGTTTTCCGGTTGTTACTGCCTGTCTGGCCTTCGGACAGGTTTTCAAACGACTCCCCATTAAAAAGGGATAAGACCAGAAACAGCTTGTCCGCAGATGTTTTCAGTCTGCCGGAGTCTGCAAGGATCACACGTGCGTTATTGAAACCTTTCGAATAGTCATAGATCATGACATCTTTCAGCAATCCGGTCTGATTGTTTTTTTCTTTTACATATACATTATATCCTGTGATTTCCCCATAAAATACACCTTCCGGAATATCCAGCTCCGGCGACTTCTGGCGCATGGAGTAGAGAAGGGAATATAGTTTCACCTGTACGACAGGCATTGCATTGTTCTGGAAAAAGAAAGCGCCGATACTGATAATCCCGATTGTGATGATCAACGGCCGCATGATATGTATCAGCGATACTCCGGCAGATTTCATCGCCAGCAATTCCAGGCGTTCGCCCAGATTACCGAAAGTCATCAGAGATGCAAGCAAAATGGCCAAAGGTAAAGCCATGGGGAGGAGGAATAAAGCAGCATAAAAAAACATTTCGCCGAGCACAGGAATCCCCAGTCCCTTTCCCACCATGTCGTCTATGTACCTCCAAAGGAACTGCATGAGTACAATAAACAGACAGATACCGAAGGTCATAATGAACAACGGCAGGAAAGTCTGCAGCATAAATGTATATAATCGTTTTATCTTCAACATTGCCTATCCGGGTTGACGGGGCAAAAGTAGTGTAAAAAACGATAAGAACATTACATTATTCTCTAAAACAACCTAAATCCCGAGTGTACGTTTCAATTCATAGACTTGCGAGTCCCATAAATTGATTGAATCTTTCTTTTCATCCGGCTCGGCAAAGTCGGTTATTTCAAGAGCAGTTGCTCCGGTAAGTTCAACCGTGTGAATTAAAAATTCGAAGTAGACATTATCTTCTTCCTCATCTGTCCACCGGTAACGGATACTAATTTCCGGTTTTATCGACAAAACCTCTGCCTCCTGCTCATCCCTGTTCCACTTAAAAACATACGTGTTGTCATTGATCGTTACGTCATCAGCAAACCAGGCAGACAATCCTGGAGGGGTAGTGAGGTGATTCCATAAACTTCGTCGCGAAACTTTATCGAAAATGTATTCGATATGAAACTTCTCTTTTTTCATCTTTCATACAATTATTTGCGCAGCAAGTTACTCAAAAGATTCATATTTCCCAATATTATTAGAGTAAAAAAGCTTCTAATTTTTAACGCCTTAGCTGAAAGCCCTGAAAAATAAAAGATTTTTTTTCGCAAAAGTGTTGCATAATATAAAAATAACCTCTACTTTTGCAGCGTCAATAAGAAAAGTTGACGACATGATGGCGAGATAGCTCAGCTGGTTAGAGCGCATGATTCATAATCATGAGGTCCCCGGTTCAATCCCGGGTCTCGCTACTGCAAGGTTTACAAGAAATTGTAAACCTTTTTTGTTTGTATCTCCTCTGTTTCTTATCTCTCCATTTAAGCTATTATTCGGATAAATCCTGCGAAATGTACTTTTTTTGAAAAAATATTGCTAAAAAGTTTGGCGGAGTGATTTTTCTTGTATCTTTGTCATATAATAATAGTACAATGTTTCTATAATATAATATACATCTATATGATTAAGTTTTTATTGGATTATTCCAGCGGCGTACCGGTGTACCGTCAGATTATCGACCAGATCATATTTGGCATAGCATCCGGACAACTGAAATTGGGTGAACAGCTTCCTACAGTCAGGGCACTTGCTGTGGAACTGAAGGTAAACCTGAATACGGTATCCAAAGCGTATAAAGAATTGGAGATCAAAAATATTCTGGAGACTCAGCAAGGTACCGGCACTTTTATCAACAAAACAGAAAATGTGGTGTCGGAAAAGGAAAGGGAAGATAAGCTGAAAGAGATTTGCATGCAGTTTTCTTCCGTAGCGTTTAGTTATGGCTTTAATCTGGATGAAGTCATGCGGGAATTAAAAGACATTGAAACCTCTAAAAAATAATAGTTATGACAACAAATGTAATTAACAAGGGATGGTTTAATCCAATTTCTCTTACAGTATTGCTGGTATTGATTTCTGTATCGATCATTCTGTCTGTTTTACAGATTGTAAATGTTCAGGTCTTTGTGCTCTTAATCCTCTTTTCCGGATTATTTGCTACTTCTATCCGCATTGCCGACCAGTGGGAGCGGGCAGTGGTGTTGCGAATGGGTAAATTCAAAGGTTTAAGAGGCCCTGGCCCATTCATGATTATTCCTATTATAGATAGTGTCTCTGCTTATATCGACCAACGTGTGAGGGTAAGCGCTTTTAAAGCAGAGCAGACCCTGACCAAAGATACGGTACCGGTGAATGTGGATGCTGTTGTGTACTGGACGGTTTGGGACGTTGAAAAAGCTGCTTTGGAAGTTCAGGAATATCAAAAAGCCATCGAACATATTGCACAGACCGGTTTAAGAGACACGATCGGTAAACACGAATTATCCACTCTCTTGCAGGAACGTGATAAAATAGCCGAAGACCTGCAACATGTCCTGGACCGGAATACAAATCCCTGGGGAATCACTTGTCAAACCGTTGGTATTAACGACATCGCCATACCTCAGGACCTGGCCGACGCCATGAGTAAAGAGGCACAGGCCGAGCGTGAAAGAAGAGCACGCGTCATCCTGGGAACGGCCGAGACTGAAATTGCCGAAAAGTTTGAACTGGCTAGTCGAAAGTACACGGATAACCCGGTAGCCCTGCATCTCAGGGGAATGAATATGTTGTTTGAAGGCTTGAAAGAAAAAGGCTCTATGATTATTGTCCCCAGTTCGGCGCTCGATTCCATGAACCTGGGTGCCATGGGAGGTTTGGTTTCGTTGGCAAAAAGCAACGAGGCGTTTGCACACGAATGATATTTGTCTTAAAAATAGCGATTATGCGAGTTTACCTTTTTATTCTAGTATTATGTTGCTGTTTATTAGCCTCATGTAGTTCGATTGGTTCCGGTTTTCCCCTCGAAGAAACATTGACACAGGAATTAATGCCTTTGCAGGGGATAACCAATCCTATGCTGGTAGAAATAAAGTCTCCTTTTCTTATTTTAAAAAATTGGAAGATGCATGATAGTATATTTCATATATATGATCTTACCAGCCATGAATTGAAATGGGTTTTTGGTACAGAAGGACAAGGGCCGGGAGAGTTTATATCTCCGTCATTATTTCAAACGCAGCTCCCCGGTATTCTTATCGGTGATTTTGGAAAAAATGAGGTTATTCGTTTCGATATAGATCGAAACGGACAACCTGTGTTCAAAGAATCCCAGAAACTGGTTTATGACAATGCCCTCTATGATGCAGCCTTTATTAATGATTCTTTATATATTGCAGATCCTAAGTATATGCTTATTCCCAGTCTGTATCTTTTAGCTAGGGGGGATTCATTACCACGGAAGATATGGACATACAGAAATCCAAACATACTGGATTATTCGTTAGATCCTGATAAAGGTGAGGTATATGCGAGTGAAAACCATATTGTTTTTTGTTACAGTTATAAGAAGCAGATTGATTTTATGGATACTGCCTTTAACCTTGTCAAAAGAGTGAAATTTGAGTATGATGATCCGACTGATATTACAGGAGATAATTATGATGATGTCAAAATTAGTTATACTAGAGGATATTTAGGTAAGCGTTATTTCTATGCTATGTTTTTGGGAAGATCATGGAAGAAACATCGCGAAAATTTTACTAAGGGAACTTTTCTTGAAGTATTTGATTTGGACGGTAATCCAATAATCCGATATTATTTGGAAGGAAAGTGTCCGAGTAACTTTGCTGTGGACGAAGAAACTTTCACTCTTTATGGAGCAACAGAAGACGGGGAACCGGAAGATTATTTATTAATGTACAAATTAAAAGGACTGTCATAGCTTTATGAATATATGCCATCGGCAGTGGGAAAGAATATTTTAAATCGCGTATATCCCTCTTCTGTCGACAGGCTGAATCGGCATCGATGGTTTGTCAGTACCTCTCTGACAAACATCAGGCCGATCCCCTGTCCGGAAGATTTGGTGGTGAAGAAGGGGGTGAAAAGTTTTTGTTTGGCCTCCTCGCTTATTCCGGGACCATTGTCTTCTATAATAATGGATAAGGGGGAATGGTGAGTACTGATTTTTATCCTGCCGTTTTCCCCGATTGCCTCGTAAGCATTTTTGATGATATTGACCAGAACCTGTTCAAACTGGATGCCGTCTACGTGGATATATTGATCATTATCGGTCAGGGATAAAGACAATTCTATATTTCTTTGCCGGCATTCGATGCTGGTCAGTGAATACACCGAACGGGCCTGCTCATTCAGGGAGATCAGGGAAAAAGTCGGTTCGGGAATGCGGATAACCTGCGCCAGGTTGCTGATAAAACTGGCCAGATGCCCGCAACGGTCGAAAGAGGCCTCGATAGCCGGCAACACATATTCCCATTTGTTGCTCCCGTCCTGCTTGAAAATATCGGCGACAACATTCAGCGTGGAACCGATCGCCCCGACCGAATTATTCACCTCGTGAGACATCATACGGATGATGCGTTCGTATGAATCTTTCTCTATTTTAAGCAGTTCATGTGTGATCTCTTCAATCAATATGAAAGGATGGTTGAATCCCTGGTCGATAAAAGACGAACGGATACAACGGTATACTTTGTTTACCGAATTGCGGACCATCACATCGTCGCCCTGCTTTAATTGCCCTAAAGCGGGGGCCAGTTCGAATGTGGAATCGTTGAAAGTCTTCCCTTTGATTTCTGAAATATCGGAAATGTTTAATAGTTTCAACCCCGAAGGGTTTACTTCTACGATCTGTTTATCAAAGTTCAGAATGATAATCCCCTGTGGCGATGCGTGGATAAGCAGGTCAAGGAACTGGTTTTTTTCGCGTACTGCCAGTCGTTCACTCCGTAACTGTGAGATCATCCGGTTGAAAATCCCAATCAGTTCGTTGGCATCTTTATTTTTGACCAGACGTAAATGGGTTGAGAAATCCTGGTCTTTGAGTAATTGCATTCCGCTAAGCAGAATGTGATAGGGCTTGACCAGTTTATGATAGATAAAGGTAGCCAGCAGGAGCGATAAAATGGCAATGCACTGTATTACCCAGAAAGGAATCGGTTCATTCCGGAACAAAACGAACCCTATACCGCTCGATATACAAGCGATAAAGGCCGCGATCGTCCAGAATATCCATTTCGATTTCATTCGGGGAGTTTAATGTCGTACTTTTCGAGGCGGCGGTATAAAGTCTGTCTGCTCAGTCCCAATGCCGCAGCTATCCTGGAATGATTACAACCATACAATTCGACCGCTTTTTGTATCATGTTCCTTTCCACCATTTCGAGGGAGAGGATCGTGTTTCCGCCGGCAGGTTGGCTGGCAGGAACTTCAATATATTGCTGTTTGAAATCAATATCTGTGATGACATCCTTTCCTGAGATAAGAATTGTCCGTTCCACCAGGTTTTTCAGTTCGCGGATATTTCCGTGGAAAGGCAGTTTTTTCAGATATCCGAATGCTTCCTGCGATATTTCCGCTTCAGGCAGATTGTTCTGTTCCGCCTGTTTGCGGGCAAAATATTCAACCAGCAGGGGAATGTCTTCGGGACGTTCGCGTAAAGCCGGCATCTGTATGGTGATCAGGTTGATCCGGTAGAACAGGTCTTCGCGGAATGTACCTTGCGCCACCATCTCCGGGAGATTCTTGTTTGTCGCACAGATGATACGGGTATCCACCTGCCTGGGCTTGCTTTCGCCCAGCGGTTCGAATGTCTGGTCTTGTAAAACTCTCAATAGTTTTACCTGGCAAACCAGATCCAGTTCCCCGATCTCATCCAGAAAGATCGTCCCTTTGTCCGCCAGTTCGAACCGTCCGGTCCGGTCGTGGCGGGCGTCGGTGAAGGCACCCTGTTTATGGCCGAACATTTCACTTTCGAACAGCGACTGAGAAATGCCTCCCAGATTGACTTTGACAAACGGCTTGCCCTGCCGGTTGCTGTTTTCGTGGATTGCTTCGGCAATCAGTTCCTTACCTGTGCCGCTTTCGCCGGTGATCAGCACAGGGGCATTCGTCTGGCTGATACGTGAGATCGTATTTAAAACCTGTTGCAGAAGAGGAGATCTGCCGATGATCTTGTCAAAACGGTCCGTTCTTTCCGTTTTCCCGTTTTTCGGGTCCGGATTTTTTTCTTCGCTGTCCCTGAGTTGTATGGCTGTTTCTATTGTTTTCAGCAAAGCCAGGTTGTTCCAGGGTTTCGTGATAAAATCGAAAGCACCGGCACGTATGCCCTGGACAGCGAGGTTGATGGAACCCCAGGCCGTGATCAGGATAACCGGGACTGCCGGGCAAAATACCCGTACTTTGGCAAGCAGTTCCAGTCCTTCCTCCCCGGTCGTTGTGTTGCTATAATTCATATCCATCAATATCAATTGCGGACAGGTATGGCGCACGAAATCAATGGCCTCCTGCTGGTTTGCTGCCGTAGCCACTTCATATCCGGCCCGTTTCAGGACCAGGGTAAGCGAAGTCCGTACCGTTGTATCATCGTCACAGATAAGTATCATAACTTTTGTCTTTTTTGTTGATAGTTGTCAACTGTATTTTGTAAAGTTATAAATTTTATTCATCCCGTAAAGCCTCTGCCGGGGGAATCTTTGCGGCTTGCCGGGCCGGGTACCATACGGCTATCAGGGATATCGTTGCCAACAGACCGAAAGTCAATACATAGTTGATAAACTCCTGTTCCATTCCTATGCCTGCCTCCATTCTGTTGGAGATAGGGATGTCCAGCAATTCCAGTAATTCCGTCTGATTGATGTTAAGGCAGATATTTACACCCACCACACTGGCGATAAATAATATCAGCAATGTCTCCCCGAAAATCATCCGTTTTACTCCCTGCCGGGTTGCCCCGAGTGCCAGCCGCAGGCCTACTTCGCTCCGGCGTGTCTGCGTCCGGTACCAGAATGTCCCGATAATCCCCAGGAATATATTCAGGATCAGAAAAGCTGTGATGGCATATATCCCGTTCAGGTCGCCTGTCGGCCAGTTCATTTCTCTTGCATTTTTCGTCGATGAAAAGACGGAAGCCAGAAAATAAGGCCCCAGCATCAGTTGGTCACGCATTTCCCGGGTAAACCGTTCCGCAAAATCCTTGTCGGCTTCCGGACTTACACGGATATATATCTGCATATCCGCCAGGTCATATTCTTTTTTATCCAGCGGTTGTATCATATTGCTGTAAAAAGAATCGAAATAACCGTCTTTCATTTTATCGGCAGTTCCGATAATAGTGTAGACCGCCTTGTCATAGGTGGCGGTTAATTGTTTTGCGTCGGATAGCGGTACAGCATATTCCGAAGAACCGAACTCCCCGTTCCGGCCGGGGCTGATCACGATCTTTCTTGTTCCCGGTATCCCCCAATCGCTGAGGTTTTTGACCGTGTTTTTTATTTTGAACACATCGAAGAAACTGTCGCTGACCCATCTCATCCGTAGGGTTACCATATTGGCTGTGTCTTCATTAATATAATAACTGCTCATATAATTCGACCAGGCAAAAGGAGCGCCCCATTTCGAAAAACTCACACTTTCCACTCCCGGATAGTTGTTTACACGATTCAGAAAAGTCATAGCTAGCGCTTGTTTGTCCGTCTCTTCCGTCTGCCCGTCTTCTGTAGGGAATGCGGCACTGTCTGCCGGCTTTCTCTGCATATTGATCTGATAGGTATGTTCTATGTCGAAACCATTCGGTTCAAAATAACATTTTCCCATATAGAAAAGATAATCGACGCAAAACCAGAGTACACAGAATACAAGTACATACTCTAGGGTGATCCACGCATTCGTTTTACGTTCGTTCCAGATGATTTTAAATATGTGGCGTATCATAATCAGTTATCATTTTGATTGAGTGAATTAATAATTTTCATTCGTGAAGCCCGGTAGGCCGGTATTCCCGCAGAAAGCAGGTTGATGACCAGGCAGACGGCAAATACCGCCAGCAGGACCGGGATGGAAATCAGCGTATTGACCGGTATCGTACTGCCGGACGGAATATCGAGCAACCAGTCCCGCATCCGGAATACTACAACGTACGACAAGATCAGACCGATCACCCCGCCGATCAGCGAAGTAATCAGATTTTCAAAAAGCACCTGTATCAGGATCGTATATCTTTTTGCACCGAACGCTTTCCGTATCCCGATTTCTTCCGTCCGTTTTTTCATGCGCGAAAGACTCAGTCCTGAGAGGTTGATAGCCGGTATCAGCAAAAGTATCAGCAGGATGAAGATCATTTTCCTGTTCTGGATGGTGATCGATTTCGTAATATCCTCGACGCTGTTCCCCCAGATGTCTTTCTGATAGAATTGGTTGTCCAGCGGTCCTTTCATAAAAAGCGTCCAGGGTACATTTTCTATGTTGTATTTTTTCTCCATATTTCTCACCTCTGCGGTTATTGCCGCAAAATCACTGGTTTTTTCAGCCATTATAACCACATCGAAATATAGGTTTTCTTTTTTCAGGGATGAATAGGGGACCCATAGATCTCCGTAAGCCCGTTTGAATACCGGCGACACATCCTTCACGATTCCTATGATCCGGTATGGTTTGAAGTTGACCAGAATCGTTTGTCCGAGTGCTGTTTCTCCTTTGAATGCTTTTTTTGCCAGCGTTTCAGAAACGACAGCGACGGATATTCCGGAATTAAATTCCCCTTCGTTGAACGGACGTCCTTTTATAAAAGAAAAAGAAAATATTTTCCAGTAAGTGGCATCGGTGAGCCTTTGGCCTGCATTTATAATCTCGCTGGACCCTTCCCGGCTGACCAGTGTGGACGGGCGTTTGGGATCTACCGAATTAACGGCCGAAACATAGCGCGGAGTTTTCAACGGATACAGGTAATCTTTTACGACATCATACGATAGAGTGCCCGATTGCCAGCTGTTTTTTGTCGTGTCTTTTTTTACCTGGTAGTTGATATGTAAGGTTCGCTCCCTGTTTATTTCCGGTGTTGAACTGATGCCTTTTATTTCGTCGGCCACAATGATTGTCATAATCATCATGATTGCAAGTGCCGTTCCTATGATTGCGATGGCGCTGATAAACTTGTTTTGTTTCAGCATCAGCAGCGACTGTTTGAAATATATCCTGTACATAGTGGTTCCTTTATAAAATTATTCAACTCGTCTTCCGTCGAAAAAACGGACAATGCGTTGCGTCGACTCGGCAATATGCTCGTCATGCGTGACCATTACTATGGTTGTACCATCCTCATTCAACTGAAACAGAAGTTCCATAATCTCCGAACCCATTTTGCTATCCAGGTTTCCGGTTGGCTCATCCGCCAGAATGATCTGCGGATTCCCGACAATGGCCCGCGCCAAAGCTACACGCTGGCATTGTCCACCCGATAACTGTGTAGGTAAATGTCTCATCCGGTGTGATAGTCCTACCTTCTCCAATACTTTTTCAGCAGCTTCCCGTCGGCTTTTAGCCGTTGAATTACGGTAGAGCAGGGGCAGTTCTACGTTATCCAGTACATTCAGTGAATTGATCAGGTGAAAACTCTGAAAAACGAATCCCAGCATTTTGTTCCTGAACTCAGCCATTTCTCCGTCTTTCATCTGTGTGGTTTCCGTCTCGTTGATCAGGATTTTTCCCTGATCCGGCAGATCCAGCAATCCCATTAGATTGAGCAGGGTACTCTTTCCGCATCCCGATGGCCCCATAATAGAAAGAAACTCACCTTTTCTGATTGTGAGATTCACATTTTCAAGTGCAGTGGTTTCTACTTCCGTTGTGCGGTATACTTTTGTTATACCTTCCAGTTTGATTATTTCCATATTATCCTCAGTTTATCTGTCTCTATAGTAACAATGTATATGCCAAAACCCTATTGTGTTGAAAATGAGTGTCCGCTTTATGGGGAGGGTGTCCGAATACGGACAAATTTGTCCATAAACCGGAATAAAAAAAGCCCGCATTCTCAGATTGTCGTTTATAAACAACTTGAGAATGCGGGCTTATTAATTATGTAACCTCACGGTTATATTAATTAAGGTTTGCTTGCGGAATTAAGGGTTCACACAAGCAGAGTATAGGGTAAAATTTCACAAATTGTATTGTGTCTACAAATGTACTATGTTTGGTTGTATTTGTAGCACGTGTATTTCTATCATACGTGAGAGGTGTACCTGTCAATCTTTGTTTTGATTTATTGTGTGGGTGGTAAACATCTCAGTTGTGATCTGTTTGCCTATGCTATAAATGTAGACGTTGTAAAACAACGCTTATGTTATGAAAATTAACACATGTGTTACTATCATAAAGGGCGGTAAAGCTATCACGGAGAATCGCATATATGAAAAAAAACGGCGCACACGCGGAACTATCCGAATGTGCGCCTTTATGCATATAAAAAATTGAGGGTCAAATTTTAACCAATTGTAACATGTTGAATAACTGTACCCCAGTCTGTTACAACAATATTGCAATTATTTTTTGAGAGGTCAAAAGTAATTTCTGACTGTTCTCCTTCGTTTACAGACACTTTCTCTGAATTTTTGACATTTTTTGAAGAAAGGATCATGTTATCGTCTTTGTAAAGCTCTATAGTCACGTCGGAAGCTGGTAAAATAGCTGTGTTGTCAGCAATAACATTACCTTTTGCATCCATGGTTGCGGGGATGATATATTCAATTTCTTCACCTGTCAATTCACCGTTGTGATCAAAAGAAGCTTTTGTTTTCTTTACTTTATAATAAAAATTACCTTCTCTGGAGTCAAGGACTTTAATAACGCCTTTTGTGATCAGAGAAATAGAAGACACTTTGCGTTCGATCTTTAAAGTTTCAGCACTCGCCTTGGTGGAAGTGCTCTTTAAAGTAACCTGTCCGTAGAATAAATCTCCCGGTAAAGCGGCTGCAACGCCGTTGTTCTGCTTCAGGCTAACCTGTAGGTCAGAAATAATATTCGCTTTGCTCATGGCGCTGATATTTTCGCTATCGGAAGAAAGACCTGCCCATGCAACAACTGTGATCTGTTTTGAACCCGGACAACTGATCTCAACCGTTTTTGCCTGTAACAAATAAGTTTTGTCAAGAGACACTTGTGTGTAGTAGTCACCATTCTGATCAAAAACGAACAGAGTAGTCTGGTCTACGTCACCCTTAACAGTAATATCTTTGTTATCGGAATAAGCTTTCAGTACAACAGAGAAAGGAGCCTCGGTCTGAGAATCAGCGTTTTCAATTACGCCTTCGTCAATACCTGAGTAAGAAGAATCGCTATCAGCGGAACAGCTAGTGAAAGAAATTGCTGCAATCAGTGTGCAAACAATAAACAAACAATTTGTGAAAATTCTACCCTTTTTCATGACCTTAATTTTTTATATGCTTAAATTACCCTATACTGTCCAAGAGATTTTCTATCCGGTTAAGACCCTCATCAAAACCTTTTGTCTCTCGTTGACATTGCAAATATAGATACAAAAATGATATGATTATCAAATACATTGACAATAAAAGTTAAAACAATCAAGAAAGTTGCTGAAAGTATCACATTGGGTGGTGTAAAACTCTCAAAAGGCGGTAAAAGAGTCATTTTATACTCTTAAAATGAAAATGTATTTGATTAAAATATATTGGATGGCGTGATATGAATACATATTATATGATAGAAATACAACCTGTGTGGGGCGGGGATTTGTTGATTTGGCGATGGCGTTGTTGGTTTTTCTATATAATAATGTGTACATCTGTTTTTTTTGTGGGGAAGATATTTCTATTATTATCAGATATGAGCTATTTAACTATCAACTGGTTGTAACTGACTCCCCTCTAGAGAGGGGGAAGGGGGTGTGTCATATTCCCGCCTATACAACCTTCATAATCAGAGTTACTTAACTATTACAGGTTCATTTGCCGTCTGCTTCAGCTGACGGTTTACAAATTGTTTCTCTCTTTTGGCTTCAGCCACATTTCTTTTAGATAGAGATCTGTAAAAAATGTGACTAAAGTCCGGAGAAATAGATAATTTACCAATCCGTCAGCTGAAGCAAACGGCAAATAAACCTGTAACAAGGTCTGTTTTATTGACTGGCTTTAACACACCCCCTACCCCCTCTCAAGAGGGGAGTCAGTTACAACCGGTCACCATAGCAACACACTAAATAGTTCAATTATTTCTAATATCTCTTCTTTAGGTGGGGGTGGATTGAATGATATGGATTGGTTATTTTACGAAGGGTGGTAAATGTGTCATATATGATGTATTTGCCACTGATATTGATGTGAATATTGTAAATCAATGCTTTTGATATGTAAATTAACATATGTATTACTATCATAAAAGGCGGTAAAGCTATCACGGAGAATCGCATATATGAAAAAAAAGCGGCGCACACGCGGAACAATCCGGATGTACGCCTTTATGCATATAAAAAATTGAGGGTCAAATTTTAACCAATTGTAACATGTGTGATGACTGTGCCCCAGTCAGCAACAACAATATTGCAATTATTTTTTGAGAGGTCAAAAGTAATTTCTGACTGTTCTCCTTCGTTTACAGAGACTTTCTCCGAATTTTTGACATTTTTTGAAGAAAGGATCATGTTATCGTCTTTGTAAAGCTCTATAGTCACGTCGGAAGCCGGTAAAATAGCTGTGTTGTCAGCAATAACATTACCTTTTGCATCCATGGTTGCAGGGATGATATATTCAATTTCTTCACCTGTCAATTCACCGTTGTGATCAAAAGAAGCTTTTGTTTTCTTTACTTTATAATAAAAATTACCTTCTCTGGAATCAAGCACTTTAATAACGCCTTTTGTGATCAGAGAAATAGAAGACACTTTACGTTCGATCTTTAAAGTTTCAGCACTCGCCTTGGTGGAAGTACTCTTTAAAGTAACTTGTCCGTAGAATAAATCTCCCGGTAAAGCGGCTGCAACGCCGTTGTTCTGCTTCAGGCTAACCTGTAGGTCAGAAATAATATTCGCTTTGCTCATGGCGCTGATATTTTCGCTATCGGAAGAAAGACCTGCCCATGCAACAACTGTGATCTGTTTTGAACCCGGACAGCTGATCTCAACCGGTTTTGCCTGTAGCAAATAAGTTCTGTCAAGAGACACTTGTGTGTAGTAGTCACCATTCTGATCAAAAACGAACAGAGTAGTCTGGTCTACGTCACCCTTAACAGTAATATCTTTGTTATCAGAATAAGCCTTCAGTACAACAGAGAAAAGAGCCTCGGTCTGAGAATCAGCGTTTTTAATTACGCCTTCGTCGATACCTGAGTAAGAAGAATCGCTATCAGCGGAACAGCTAGTGAAAGAGATTGCTGCAATCAATGTGCAAACAATAAACAAACAATTTGTGAAAATTCTACCCTTTTTCATGACCTTAATTTTTTATATGCTTAATTACCCTATACTTTCGAGAGATTCTATCCGGTTAAGACCCTCATCAAAACCTTTTCTCTCATCTTGATGTTGCAAATATAGAGACTAAAATGATATGTGTATCAAATATAGTGGTAATAAAAGTTAAAACGATCAAAATAATTGCCGAAAATATCAAAATAGGTGGTGTAAATGTCTCAAATGAGTGGTATAAGTGTTATTTTAGCCCTTGAATCTGGTTCTGGTATTGATGTGTTTATCTCTTATTTGATAGAAATGGCTTGTGTGAGTGATACGAATACACCTGCTTTTGTTCTGCCGGTTAATAATAGTGCTTATTTCTGCTCCGGTCAATCCCTTTATTATTCTAAATATCACTGACAGATTGGTTTGAATATCGGAAATTGTGCGAAAAAAATATGATAATCATTTCTTTTTACGCAAATAATCTTGCATTGATGTTCGCTAAACGAAAATTTATTATCATCTTTGCATAGATGATTATACACAGTTGTGAGGAGATTTTACTGTTGGTTCTGAAATACTCGGGAAAAAATTATCTTAGAAATTAAAATATATATATCATTATGAATAATAGAACTTTGTTCAGGAAGTGGTCTGTCTTTCTTGCATGCTTTGCTTTTTGCGGTCAGCAGGCATTTGCTGCAGGAGACTCCGCTAACCCTTTGGAGATAACTGTTCTTGTAGTGGTCATTCTTTTGGCATTGTTGTTTGTCCTGGCGGCTTTTTATTTAAGAAAAATGTATGCCGGTTTTTCAAGCCAGTCCCAGAAGGCGGTAAAGGAAAAGGAGTTGCTTGCCCTGAGCCAGATTGAAACTGAGCAAAAAAATAATGAGTTGGAAGCTGCTAAGAAGGAGTTGGAGGAGCAGAAGGAGGCTATTGAGTCCAAAGCGGCAGAACTCGAATCTGAGAGAAATGAACTAGAATCTCAATATAATGTATTGTCAACAGCGAACAAAGAGCTGGTTCAGAAACTTTCCACGCAGGAGACGATGATCTCTACGCTGAACAGCAATAAAAAAGACCTGGAGCAGTTGCTCGTCACCAAGATCAAGGAGAGCGATGCCATGCAGCGGGAGGTTGCCGACAGGCTTTCGGAAGCTGAGTCCCGTTTGAAGGATGCCGAAATGATCCACGATAACTTCTTTATCGAGACAATCCACGAAATGCGTACGCCTCTTTCACTGGTGCTCGGTTCATTGGCGTTGGTGGTGCAGAATAAGGACGACGAAAAGGATATGTCCACCCAATTACTTTCGGCTTATCGTAACACACTTGCTTTGCAGGACCTTGCCGACCAGTTGATCGGGACCCGCCGGGCAAATGATGTTGCCAATTATCTGCGCATCGCCCGTTACGACCTGGTGGAAATATCCCGGCAGATCTGCGACCTGTTCGTCGACTGGGTTGCGATGAATAATGTCGATTTCCAAGTCAACACCCAGACGGCCATGTTATGGATCTGGCTCGACCGTCGTAAAATGGAATATGCTTTACGTACATTATTATCTAATGCATTTAAGAATACATTCGTTTACGGCAAAGTCACGCTGGATATTTCCGTCGTGAGGAAAGACGGGAAAGCATATTGCTCTCTGTCCGTACAGGATGAAGGGTTGGACGAGAATGAAAGCGCCCGCCGCGGTTTGAGGCAGGTGCACGATATGGTGGATGATATCGGCGGATTTTATAGCAACGAAACGACTTCGTCGGGCACTGTCTATACATTATTAATACCGTTAGGCAAACAGCACCTGATGGAACGTCGGGTGGAATTTGTAGAACCCGAAGCCGACCTGGTGAGATTGAACGACCGTCAGAAGGAAGAGATCGCCGAATTTATCCAGGTTGTCCCGCAGAAAAAGCTCACCGGCAAGAAAATCCTTGTCATCGATGACAGCGACCAGATCCGTTGGTTCCTGAAACATGTCTTTGCCAAGGAATATGAGATACTCGAGGCCCGTAATGGGGAGGAGGGAATAAAAGTTGCCTTTGCCAACAATCCGGACCTGATCCTTTGTGACGTGATGATGCCTGTGAAAGACGGTTTTCAAACCTGCAAGGAATTAAAGGCTGATCCGCGCACTTCGCAGACGCCGGTTGTCATGCTGACGGCAAAGGTGGAGAGCGAAGACATCATCGTCGGTCTCGAAGCCGGGGCGGACGATTATATCACTAAGCCGTTCGATGTGGAGATTCTTCGCAGCAAACTGAACAACCTGGTGAAACGCCGCGAACAATTGAAGCAGTTCTTCACCAAGTCGCTGGCAGGAACAAGCGCGCCGGATACGGATGAAAGCGATTCCGCCATACCGAGCAATCCGTTTATGGACCTGGTTGTTAAAAATATCGAGATGCATCTTGACGATTCCACCTTTGAGGCAAAGGTGCTCGCAGACTCATTAAACATGAGTCTGCCGACATTGTATCGTAAAATTAAGCAATTCTCTGATTGCAGTATCCTGGAACTGACCCGTACGATTCGTTTGAAAAAGGCAGCCGAGTTGATCCAGACGCAGCAGTATTCGGTGCAGGAAGTCGCAGAAATGGTCGGCTTCAACGACACGGCCACTTTCCGCAAACGTTTCACGGAACAATACGGAACGACGCCTTCGCAATATGGGCAGCCGTAAGATTTTATATTGTACGGATTTTAAATCTGTCGAAATGTTTTGAATAATTTGATTTATGTATCAATATGCTGCATAAATACTTTATGTGGTAACTAGAGAATCTTCCGGAATTGGTCTTTCGGAAGATTTTTTGTTACAATAATTAACGGTTCGATTCTGCTATAGCCCGCATCCAGTTCGTTTAAGAGAAATTGCCATCTCGTTTAAAACGAATTTTTTTTCGTTTTAAATGGATTGACGGTTTATTCAAAGCAAAAATCAATGTGAATATAAGTTAATTGAAGACTTTTAGAAAGATTTTTTACCCTCAAATTCTATGTTTTACGACATTTTATTCTTCTGGAATGTTCGAAAAACAAGTTGTGGTGTGAGTGATATAATTGAGGGAATTTCCTGTATATATCAGAAAAAAGTTTCGAATAGCCTGTTTTTTGGTTTTAAGTAATATTGTAATCCTGCTATTGCTGTCAATCTGATGAAATTAAACTCTTCGACATTTGCATAAAAAACGCCATCTCTGCCGTATGGCCGATATAATCTCTTCAATAACCACTTAAAATAGCATTTTGATATTTTATAAGTCGTTTTTCGTTATGAGGGTCTGTCAGGTGAGTAATGTGCCAAAGTGATAATCGAGAAATCTGTACTATCAGACAAAATCCTGGAATTTAAAGGCTGATTTATAGTTTTGCCTATTTTATGATAGAATCGCCTTTGCCCGAAAAGTACATAATTTATCCTCTTTTTGAAGATGATAGTTTTATCTATTAAGATAGAGAGAACCACCTATACCCCATCCTTTTCATAACAATTACTTTTGCTACATGAAAATAAGGTAAAATATAAATATAAGGATTAGGGTAAAGTCAATCCGAAATTATTAGATTATGGAGCATAATAAATTAATTACAAAACAAACCATTTTTTTGGCGTTGGCGATTGTAGCTCTGTTTGCTACAAGTTGCGTAAAAGACGACTTGGACGCGTGTCCGGGTTTGACGCTCAAAGTTGTGAATCAGGATAATGATGATGTCACTCCGCTGGGTGCAGTATCCTCTACAACACTCTATGTATTCGATGAGAATTTGAAATTACTGGAAACTCGTCTTTTAGACGAGACTCTGATTAAGAACCGTCAAAGCATACAGCTTAATTATCCGGTGAATACTAAACTGCATTTGGTTGCGTGGGGTAATCTGACAAAAGAAAATCAAATTGTTCCGGATGTAAAAAGCGCTGAAGATCTGAAGATCATGCTGAATACTAAGAATGGGCAGGCTGAGTCGCCGGATGATTTATTCTATGGCTCTAAGGATTATACTATCCAGCCCGGCGATAATCAGGAAATTGTGATTGCTCCGAAAGTAGGACAGGTTACTATGGTTACCCAAGGCTTGCAATACGCTATTAAAAATAATCCCGGTTTACGTTCTGCCTCTGCTTCCGATTATGAGTTTCAGTTGAATAAAACATTAAGCGGCTATAATTATAGAGGTGAACAGATCGGTGACAGCGTTTATTATAAACCTGAAAGCAACTGGGACGAAACGGCTACCGAATGGATAACGCCCGAACCTAGTAATGTTTGTGACGGGCAGCGTCTATCGTGTTCTTTTATAGGTGCAGATGGGATAAAACAGACCGTTGATCAATTCGAATATAAAGGGGTAGTTGGTCCGATTGACGTAAAAGTTTACGAAAACATTCAGATACAGTTTGAGTGGAATGACGAAGGAGCTTTTGTCGGTGCCAAAGTAACTGTTACTCCCTGGGGAGTTGTGGAAGATAATCCTGATTTGAAACCTAAAAATTAATCAATCATGATAAATATGAATAAGATATTATATGCAGGATTCGCTTTATTGCTATGTGCTTCCTGCTCAAATGACAATGATCGGGATATAACTTCGCTACCGGAAGCAAAGATTTCCTTGCAGGTGAAAGCCAGCGGTACGAACAAGAAAAGTCCCCTGAAAGCTATCACAAAAGCCGGTACGGATGCAAACGAACTTGCGGGTGAAGCTTACATTAATAATATTACTGCATTCGTGTTCAACGAAGACGGTTCACAATTGCTTTCTACCACTCCCTATTATCAGGAAACAACTCCAGCTGATGGTGAGTTGACTATTCCGAATATTCCGGCACGTGCAGCCAAGGCCCGGATCGTATTGGTCGGGAATGCAAACGGAACTTTGAGTAATATCACCTCATATGCAGGTCTTGAAGCCGCTCTTTGCCAACTATCATCACAGGTGCAGGATAATCTGACCATGAGTAGTCTGGTAATCGAAACAGAGGAATCACTGGTAGCTGGTGATGAAAATTATATCGGTTATGAATCAATGGGTAAGGATAATATCAACGGAATATCTACTCCGTTGGAGTTGACTCGTTTGGCAGCACGCTTGGACGTTGTCGGGATAAAGACAAATTTTACACGGCCTGAACTACTGAGACGTACCGTAAAAATTGAATCCATCACGGTGGCTAACCAAAAAACAGCTTCACATTTTTTCAGTCACGATTATTGGGGTACGGTTGTTGCCGACGGTAATCTTGGAACAAGTGCAACTACAGCTATGGATCTGGTAGTCGACAACAATACATCGCTCAGTGAAATAGCTTACCGTACTTATGTGATGGAGAATGACGGAAGCGAGCAGCCGACCGAATTGCTCATCAAGGCAACTATCAGCGCCAAAGATCCTTATCAGGCTCGGACACGCGAATTCAGGGCCGTTATCAATGAAAAAGGCTTGTCAGCTTACGGACATAATTTTGTAAAACGTAACTACGTATATAAGATAATCATATCGTTCAATGATGACAGTTTTGAAGAAGAGGAATTATATGTATCGGCTGATATAAATATCATAGTTGCTGAATGGGATAGGGAAATTATTGAAATACCTGCTATTGATAACTAATTAAATGTTCCGGTAAATCTCTCAAACGATGATTGTAAATCTATCTATTTAATATGATATAGAATCACCCGCATTTTTTGAGACTTTTGCCAATCTGATAATAATGAAACGTCCTCTACATTTGCAATGTCAAACAAAACAAAGAAGTTCAAACATTCTTTTAGTGTAGGGTAAACTAAAAATAAAATATATCAACAATTTAAACATTTTGTAATATGAAGATCAAGAATCTATTTATTATGTCATTGGCAGCGTTTTCATTCGTTGCATGTTCTAACGACGAAGAATTGTCAGTTCCTCAAACAGCCGACGTAGTGGTCAATCTGGCAAGCGTGGCTCCTGAAACAAAAGCAACAACAAAAGCATCAGCTTTTGGCGAAGATGCACTTAAGAGTCTGGAAGCTGAAAAGGATATTACTTCTGGTTCATTATACGTGTTTGAAGGAGCAACTTTTATCACAAAGGTCGCTATTACGGGCGAATCGGTTTCAGTGCCTAAACTGACTGTCGGTAAATCCTATACTTTTGCCGCAGCAGTTAATACAACAGATCCTAATGTAACAACGATCGCTGGATTGGAAGATGCAGTTATTGCGTTAGGAAGCAGTAAAGAGAAAGGTGCTTTTGTTATGTACGGCAAAGCAACTGAAAAAATTGGCGCAGCCGGTGGTGAGCCTGCAACACCCACCAGTGTTCAAATTACTGTAAAACGTGTACGTGCTGGTGTACAGTTAGTTTCTATTAAAACTAATTTCGGTGGAGAAGTTCCTGTATATGCTAGAGAAGGTGAAGCGTTTGTTAAATCGTTGAAAATATTAGGTACAAATCCGACATCTCAGTTGGATGGAGGTGTAATTAAGGCAACTTCAGGTAATATAAATGGTATTGAGGCTTCTTTCGGAGATGGTCTTGGCTTCGATTCTAATCTAACAAGCGTTGAAGTTAAAGACAACGGTGTTCGCGCATATTGCTGTCCGGGTGCGTTGACCTATGTCGTACTCAACGTTACTTATACATATCAGAAAAAAGATTATAACAGAGTATATAACATTACTACATTGAATACCCTTAATCAGGGTGAGGGTTTGCTTGCCAATACATTATACGGTTTGGAGGTTGTGTTGACCGGTGCCGGTTCTGAAGAAGAAGGTGAGCCTGATGCATTTAACTCTGCTACTGTAACTTTGGCTGTAGCCGACTGGTCTGATGGTCAGATTCATGATGTTCCTAACCAAGAGAATTAATAGAATAATACTTTCTGCAATAAAAAAGCTCTGTCAACCTTTTTGACAGGGCTTTTTTTCTTTAGGAAACCCCGACAACCCGATTCTCTCCCCTTTCTTTCCACGGGAAGCATTAAAAATCGGATTTTTCTCCGAATCAATTAGAATATCTGCACTCAATCACTTCCCTTTATTACCCTCAAGAAAAAATAAAGTATTTATCCTAAATTTAATGCATATGAAAGAAATTGCAATATTAAATCTGAACATTCTCCATGTAGAAGAAAGTTTCGGTTTCTTGAAACTGGTCAATGCAGAAACCCTTTTACTGAATCCCGGAGGTGGAGGAGACCGTCCGGAGATCGAATCTGTACGCTAATTTCCGTCGGCAGAAGAAAAAAGGAGGCTAATGCGTTAAAAACCATTAGTCTCTTTCTTTTTTTGACCTTCCAACCTTTGTAAATCTATCTCCCGTTAGGGGTGTAACTATCAATTTTCACTACTTTTCCACATTGCCACTTTTACCCCTTAAACATGAGATTTTGACCTATCCTCACTTATTTCGGCATACCCTACATTTGCAGTATAAAATCGAACGAGATAGTAAATAAAGCAATAAAATATAGGGTCATGAAATTACAGAATATCTTCGCATTAATCGTTACATTGATTGGTTTCGCAGCTTGTACTTCTGAGAGCGAACTACTTGATACCGCTGTAAACGATGATTTAGTTCCAGTAACAATAAGTTTAGGTTCTATACAGACAAAAGCCTCTGTCGGTTTAGATACAGATGAGGGCACAATCCAAAATGCAGTTATCGGTATTTTCGATAGCAAGGGGATACCGACAATTACTCCGATAGTATTAGAATCGGGTAATAGCGAATTGATTCGTATTCCTTTGGTGAAATCAAATGCTTATGCTTTTGTAAATGTTTCAACTGAAGATATTAATACATTGAAAAATATCAGCAGTATGAATGACTTTAAAAGTTATGCTATAACTAAACAGCTTACTCAGGTTGCTGCAGCTTTACCGAAGTTTGGAGAAAAAACAAATTTTACTCCGACTGCAAATGGTAATATCGAAATTCCGGTAAAGCAGTTGACAGCACGCTTGGATGTAAGAGTCTCTGTTGAATTAACAGAAAATGGTCAAACTGTTGATGCTTCTTTTGTAAAAGAAAGTCTTATGTGGACTGATATTTTTGCGGAATCATCTTCTACCTCTGGTAATGATGGAAATTTTACAACCATAATAAATAGTGTTACGTATGACAATGTAATAAATCGTACATATTCATATCCAGGTGTTACACCTTCTATAACTTTAGTAGGTACAATAAATGGTGAAAGAAGATCTTTTTCTTACACTTTTAATAGTACTTTGGAAAAAGATAATGTATATCTATTAAATGTAAAGATGAAAGGAGATGTTTCTAAACCTGTAACTATCACAGTAGATTATCAGATGGTTAACATGGGTAGAGAAAATATCAATGTTCCTGAATTTAATTAATAGAGAGAATAGGGTAATAATTATAAAAAGTTGATTGTATGAAAAAATATAGTTTGCATGTATTAAGTTTATTAGCGGGTATATTTTTATTATCTGCTTGTGTAGATGAACAAGCAATTAAATCTTCCACAGATGTGGAAGAAGGACGTGCTGTTAATTTATCTTTATCTTTTGCCACAGGTGATCCGGAAATAATACAGACGAAGAGTGCTTTGACAGAAGGTCGTGTATCTGATTTGTATGTACTCCTTTTTGATGAAAACGGAACACGTGTTCCTGTAACAAGTGAAAATAAGGGGTATTTTGAACATTTGAGTGGATTGTCAGGCTCTATTTCTTTTCAGACAACGACAGGTAAACGACGCATTTATGGTATAGCCAATCTAAAAAGCGATGCAACTCAAAGTCTCAAGAGTTCATTAGATAATATTGCTGAAGAAAGTGATTTAGCAACAATACCAGTCTCTTTAAAAGATAATATCGTTTCTTTTACTGGTAATTCTTTTCTTGCGTCCGGCTATTATACAAGTGGTAAAGAAGCAACAAACGAACCGGAAGAAGCAGAACTTGTTTCTATTGACTTAAACGATGGTGGACAAACTGTTATTAAAGATGATAATGGCAAAACAATCGATGGTTCAATTAAATTAATTCGTTTGTTTTCGAATATAACATTTTCTATAAGCAAAATTGGTGATAAAGTAGATTCGTTTGAACCAATTTCGTGGAAAATTGTTAATGTACCTGTGACATCTTCTCTGTATAAGGGGGGGAGTTCATCTTCAGAATCTTCAGATTATTTTCCTACTTCAGTCAGTCAGCGATTTGTTAATAATACATTTGAATTTGCTATGTTGGAAAACTTGCAGTCCTCTACTGATATTTCAGATAAAAATATTCGCGAAGCAGCAGACAAGCGTCCGTCAAATGCAACTTATGTTGAGTTGAAAGGACATTTTGTTGGCACAGGAAAGAGAGAGGGGTATCAGAATCCTGCAAAGGTCGATGCTAATGTAACATATTTCATAAGCTTAGGTATGGGGTCTGATAAGAATTCCACTGATTTAGGAGATTATAAGAGTAAAAGAAATAAGATTTATGTATATAATATTCAGGTAGCAGGTGTTGATGAAATTATAACAGAAGTGAAAGAAAAGAGTCCTTATCATAGAGCGGATGGTGATGTGACTTATGTCGAAGGTGAAGTTGATAATTATGATGCCCACTATGAAAGTAGTGTATATACTTTTAATATAAAAGATATAGATGCATATGGCACGGATTTCTTGGTTAAAACACCATTTACAACAGGATATATTAAACTCTCAGACGCAAAAGAGGAAAATGATGATTATGCTGAAAATTGGCAGTGGATTCATTTTATGGTAAATGAAAAATTTAGCGGACAGTATTCAGATAATAAGCAAAGATATCCCAATGAGAGTAATAAGTTCAAATTAATGGATGTGAAAAAATTCTCAGAGTATCTTAAAGAGAAAAAAAATTATCTTAATAATGAACTTAAAGTTACATGCTTTATTGATGAGTTTTATTATAAAAGTAAGAACTGGACAGAATTTGTAAATACTGAACCACGTGTTATGCAAATAATGTGTAACATTGATAGTTATACTCATAATACTAATCATTCCAGCTCTTTAAGAGAGGCTCGTTATACAATTTCCCAAAAATCAATACAAACGATCTATGCTTTAGATTCTAAAAAAACAGCTTGGGGTATTGAGTGGATAAATGAGACGGATCCTATCTCTGCTGATAATTATGGAAATAATACCAAGGGGGATAATATGAATAATGGATATGCCAATTTATTAGCAGAAACACAGTTAATAGGTAAAGATTGGTATGCTAATGGGGCGGATTTTAGTTCTGAATTAAAAAAAGCTTATGCAGCATGTATGTCTCGTAATAGGGATGAAAATGGTGATACCAAAATTAGTAAAGATGAAATGAAATGGTATTTGCCTGCTATTTATCAGTATATGGATATTTGGATGGGGACATTCGGGTTGCCGAATGGTTTCGCTCTTTATCAGAAGAACGGGGATTATGATCATTTTTATGCAAGTAACAAAAAACGTATTTTGTGGGCAGAAGAAGGGTCTTCGTTTGGAAATGATAATGATGGATCTGACACAGGTCGTGATTATGGGAGATCTATTCGTTGCATCCGCAATTTAGGCATGTCTAGTGAACAAGAAGCTGCAGGTACTTATCCGGATCAATATTATTCTGAGAACAATTTAGTATTTGATATGTCAAATATGAATAGTCAATCAATTCGGGAACAGTATTTGGAGGGAGAGTTGGATGAGCATGTTCATACTGACTTTAATGGTGCTAATGCTCCCTATAAAAAATTTAAGTTTGCGAAAGATGTTGTACCCAATTTTACAGTTAAAGTTTTAAGTTCAGAGAATAAAAGAGTTTATGCTACCGGAGGTGAAACTCATGAAAATAAATCAGGGTATTTTGAACAAGGGGAGGGACCAACAGGATATTCGCCAGATTACACCCAAAAATTCACTACAGGCTATGGCTGGAGGAAAAAAACTTATTATCGTTTTTATAAGGATGAGGAACAAGAGGTGTGGAAAGATAAAACTCAAAGTCAGATAACACGTACTGATTTAACAACTAATATGAGATTAGGTAATTCTCCATGTAAATATTATTCAGAGGATGGAGACTCAGAGGGTTGGAGGGTACCTAACCAAAGGGAGTTACAGATGTTGATACGTGCAGAAAAGACCGGAAATAAAACGGTGTATTCATGGACAAGTTATGCTTTTACGGAGAATCGTGTTTATATGTTTTATGAAAATATTTTACAATTAACAAGTCCTGGGAATCCAAAATATGCTAATCCTCTTTTATATATCCGTTGTGTGAAAGATGTAAAGTAAAATATATATAGCAGGTTGCGATTAATAAAAAGGTTGTAATTTAAACTGTGTCAGTAAAAAGGAAGTCGGTTTCCATTTTGCTGACACAGTTTTTTATGGATATTACAATAGACTGCATATTTTCTGACGTTTTTATTTTTAGTTCTCTACTTTTGTTCAACTAGAATACTCCAATTGACTGAACAGAAATGCAATTAAATGAAAAAAAGTGTCGTTTCGTCACGTGAAAACACATAGGTCTTCAAGGCCATAACCTCCCGCCGTACCTTTGTTTCATAATCATTTAAAACAAAATAGTATGGCATTAAAGTATGTAATAAAGAAAACTGTTTTCGGGTTTTTATGTCTTTTTCAAGAAAAAAGTGCCCGAATGTTCCCGTATCCTTCCGTAGGTTCCTTTGGCCCCTGACCGGTGTCTTA
Organism: Parabacteroides caeci; assembly: GCF_023656795.1. NCBI lineage: Bacteria > Pseudomonadati > Bacteroidota > Bacteroidia > Bacteroidales > Tannerellaceae > Parabacteroides > Parabacteroides caeci. The sequence goes on along the minus strand of NZ_JAMOKT010000005.1, from coordinate 76,488 downwards.
TCTTTGTAACATCATCGAGAAACAAAGGTCTGACGGTGTTTGGATGAAAAAACGGTTGCGATTAGGAACATATATGGCAGTAAACCGATTTATTCCTATTTAAACCTTCTTATTCCGCTCTAAACCGCTCTATCCCGTTTTCATCGGAACGGCCTGCTGTACCTTTGTTTCGTAATCATAAAACAAATAGTATGGCATTAAAGTATGTAGTTAAGAAAACTGTTTTCGGGTTTGATAAAACCAAGACAGTGAAGTATGTAGCCCGTCCGTTGATGGCAGGTACAGTAGGTTATTCCGCTCTTTGCGATCAGGTAACCAAGGTTGGTATGGCGCCTCGCGGCGTAGTGAAAATGGTGACCGACGGTCTGATCGATGCGATCATGTGGAATCTGGAAAATCATTTGTCGGTGAAGCTGGGTGATTTTGGGACGTTCCGTCCAGCTTTTGGTAGTAAGAGCCAGGATACGGAAGAGGCTGTGAATGCGGAAACTTTGCGTCATCGTAAAATCATCTTTACTCCGGGTTCTTATTTCAAGGACATGCTGAGCGAAGTAAGCATCCAGAAGTTCGAAATCCCCAAAACCGATGAAACCGGCGGTTCTCAGGGCGGCGGTTCGGAAGACCGTCCGGAGATCGAATAGGTTTCGCTGGAGTAAGTGACGTATTAAAGTATCTAAAATATTGCTGTTTCAGAGAAGCAGTGAGAACAGGAAAAAAGCTTCTTCTATGAGTTTTTATTGAGGTCAATGCTTTGTTTATTAGAATGTTATTGTGTTTTGATATCCTGTTCTTATTGCTTTTTACCCCTTTGAGCATAGTATATCTTTGCAGTGTAATCGATTATTTATTGAAAACAAAGAATTCATTATATCCTTTTTTATAATCATTTAATAATAACTAGTATGGCATTAAAGTATGTAGTCAAGAAAACTGTTTTCGGGTTTGATAAAACCAAGGCAGTGAAGTATGTAGCCCGTCCGTTGATGGCAGGTACAGTAGGTTATTCCGCTCTTTGCGACCAGGTAACCAAGGTTGGTATGGCGCCCCGTGGCGTAGTGAAAATGGTGACCGATGGTCTGATCGATGCGATCATGTGGAATCTGGAAAATCATTTGTCGGTGAAGCTGGGTGATTTCGGGACGTTCCGTCCTGCTTTCGGCAGCAAGAGCCAGGATACGGAAGAGGCTGTGAATGCGGAAGCTTTGCGCCATCGTAAAATCATCTTCACTCCGGGTTCTTATTTCAAGGACATGCTGAGCGAAGTAAGCATCCAGAAGTTCGAAATCCCCAAAACTGATGAAACCGGTTCGGGCAGTGGCGAAGGCGGTGGTTCCGACCGTCCGGAAATCGAATAGGCACAATTCTTTCTCTGATTAACAAAGCAGGCACGAACCGGATAACGGGGTCGTGCCTGTTTTGTTTTAGTAAATATTTATGTGTCTCATACATTCCTATTCGAAAAAAATCACCATATTTGCAGTATGAGCAATTGGGAAAAACAGCAGGAAGTAAAGAAAGAAGGACGGGAAAGGGACAGATCTCGTAGAGAGAATCTGAGTAAATTCTTCTATGACTTGGCTAAACTGACGTTTGCTGCTATTGTTTTAGGTGAAATGTTAGTTTTACAGAAAGACATGGCAGATCCTATGAGTTGGTATATGATTTGTGTAGGAATTTTGCAAACATATATATTAGCGTATATTGGAAATAAAATATTAAAGTGAAATGATATGAACGGACTAGCATTATTTTTTACAATAGGTTGTGTTGTTGCCGGTGCTTTTTTAGCTTGGCTTTATACCAAGCCCGGCAAAAAATGGCTTGAGAATTTGTAACGGAATTTTCTCTTATATAGAATAGATAAACTATAAGAAACTCCGGGAAGTATCTGTAACAGGATATTTCCCGGAGTTTTTTTATGCCTTTTTCAACTGCTATCTATCGGCAATCCTATCCGAAAATGAGAGCTCAGGTGGTGTTTCTATCAAAACCGGCTAATTTGGTAGAAACACCCTATCAACTTGAAAGACTTGCCTATTATTGGGAATAAAGTAAATAACTACTTTTGTAAACGTTGAAAATCTTTCTTTTTAATTAGATTTGCAGGGTAAATGAAATTATAATAATAATGTATATGAAAAAAGTACTTTTCCTCTTTTTGCTTTTGGCAGGTATGACGAATGTCTATGGACAGAAGTTTGCGGTGAAGTCTAACTTGCTTTACGATGCTACTGCTACCATTAACCTGGGAGTAGAGGTCGGATTGAGCAAAAAGTGGTCACTGGATTTGTCCGGTAACTATAACGGCTGGATGCTGGGAGACGAAGCTCGTTTTAAACATTGGCTGGTACAGCCGGAAGCACGTTATTGGCTGTGCGAGAAATTTAACGGACATTTCTTCGGTGTGCATGCTCATTATGCCGATTATAATGTGGGCGGCCTGAAGATTCTGGGTGATAATATGGAAAATCACCGTTATCAGGGACATCTGTATGGGGCAGGTCTGTCGTATGGTTATCAGTGGTTGCTGAGTAACCGGTGGAGTATGGAAGCTGTGATCGGTGTGGGTTGGGCACATCTGGAGGACGACAAGTATCCGTGTGCTGTTTGCGGCTCTATCGAGAAAAGCCGTACCAAGGATTATTTCGGCGTGACAAAAGCAGCTCTTTCCTTTATTTATTTCTTTAAATGATCGGGACAATGAAAAACAGAAAGAATATCTATATTGTAGCCGCTTTGTTGGTGGCCGGTGCGGTTCCAACAGGAGCGCAAACGGGAAACAGTCCGATCAGTGTCGCTTGCAACGACCTGATGCAGAAAGGGGATTCACTTTATATCGATGCAACAATCCGGGTGAAGGGTGACCTGATCGAATCGCGTAAGTCATTGACATTGACTCCGCTGTTGGAAAGTGCAGACCAGAAAGAAGGACTTCCTTCCATCTTGCTGAACGGGAAGAACCGTGCAAAAGTCTATAAACGCGAAGTGGCGTTGAAGAATTTGCAGGATGAACCGCGTTATCAGGTGCTTCGTGCCAGTGATGCTTCGGAACATGTGATCCCTTACAAAATGACGATCGCCTGGGAACCGTGGATGAAAGATGCCCGTTTTGTATTGGCACAGGATCTGTGCGGATGTGGAAAAGAAGAAGCAGTGGGTCCGTTGCTGATCGCCGATAAGATCCGTATGGCACCGACGGAACGATATAAAGTGCAGCCGACACTGGCATATATCTCGCCGGAGGCTGAAACAGAGAAACATCGTGCCGAAGTGGGAACGGCTTATCTGGATTTCCAGGTGGGTAAATCGCAGATCTTGCCTGACTTCCGTAATAATGCGTCTGAATTGGATAAGATCAACAGTACGATCCGTTCGGTAACGTCGGACAAGAATATCACTCCGAAGGGTATTATATTGAAAGGTTATGCTTCGCCGGAAGGTTCGTATGCTTCCAACGACCGTTTGTCGGATAATCGTGTGAAGGCATTGCGCGATTATATCCGTTCGAAGAATGATTTCCCGCAGAGTTTCTTCACGCTGGAAAACGAACCTGAAGACTGGGCCGGTTTCAAAGCGCAGGCAGAGGCAGACTATGATATGCCGGCACGCGATGAAGTGCTTAGCATTATCAACAGTGATTTGCAGCCCGACCAGAAAGAGACTAAACTGCGTGCTTTGAAAGGCGGATCTGCTTTCAGCTATGTATTGAAAAATATCTTCCCGTCGTTGCGCCGTTCGGAATATCGTATCGACTATACGGTCCGTGAGTTTACGGTAGAAGAAGGTCGTGAGATTATCAAGACCCGTCCGCAACAGTTGAGTCTGAGTGAAATGTTTGCCGTAGCCAACAGCTATGAAACGGGAAGCAAGGAATATAACGATGTATTTGAAATTGCTGTACGCATGTACAGTTCTGATCCGGTGGCTAATCTGAATGCTGCTAATATCTCTATAGGAAAAGGCGATTACGAATCCGCTAAAAAATATCTGTCGAAAGCAGGTAATTCGGCTGAAGCAATCCATGCCCGTGGCGTTATAAAATTAATTGAAGGTGATCTTGACGGGGCGGAAACTTTGCTGAAACAGGCAAAAGAAGCCGGTGTGATAGACGCAGCAGCTAATTTGAGAGAATTACAGAAGAAAAGAGATGACAATGCTTTATTTGATAGTTTCAACATGCATAATTGATATGTATACCGTGTGGAATTGTAATAAATAGAGTCTATTTTTGCATCAGAATGATTTATGGAAAAGCATAAAAATAATAATATGGAACATGCTGCACAAGTCGAATACGTTTTAGTAAACGAGATTGACAACCAGAACGGAGTGCATCTGTATCTGGAAGGAAATAAATGGTGCGCCTATGAACGTTCCGCTTATTATCTGGCTCAGTTGAAAGTGCCGGTTGTAATAAAGAAGGAAATAGTTCGTGACGGATATGACGTGATTCTGTTGAAAGCTTTTTTTGAAGTGGACGACATGCGTTTGCCTCTTGCTCCGAAGACTATTTTGAAACAAGTGGCTGACGACAAGCTCTTATTTCAGTTGAACGATCAGATCGATGGCTTCCCCGAATGGAAGGCTTGTCAGCTGAATCAATTACCAGCATAAAAGGTGAAGCCGTGAGGCTTCGGTTAAGTATACTAAGTTGTAAAATTGAGGGTGTATTAAGTCCCCGGAAGTGAGTGGTTATCCTTCCGGGGCATTTTTTTTTAATTGAAAATTATGCGGGGGACTGGAAATAGACGATTAATCGGGCATCGGGGGATAAGGTGAGGGTAAACTCGGTTTCCAGGGCTTCGTTGAGGGAGCCTTGCCACCAGGATGTCAGGCGGCGTCGGGTGATGGGCCATCGGAGGCCTTCGGTGGTTATTTCTCCGCAGGGATACATGGAAAAGATGGATATTTGCTGGCCGGGTGTGCATGGTAGCGTTGTTGTCCGGAGGACGGGGATGAAGCGACCGTAATCGGAGAGCATTTCCACGACTTCGAATAGAGGGGCAAAGTCTGTCAGCAGGGAGATGTTTCCGAGCGTATGGTCTTCGCGAAGTCCCGTAGCTCCGAGAATCAGTACTTTCCGGTAACCGGAAGCGTGGGCGAAGCGTACAGCCTTGGTTAGGTCGTTTATCTCCTGATCTTCCACGGTATGGATACGGTCGGCATATAGCCGGAGCATTTCCGGAGGAATACTGTCCAGGTCGCCGACAATGGCCGACGGGACCAATCCCCTTTCATGAAGGTTCTGCACGGCCCCGTCGCAGGCAATGATGACGGGTGTTGCTTTTAATAATTCCAACGGCCCCGCTGTTTGCGGAAAACTGCCGTTAGCCACTACTACACAATCATATAATGTTTCCATTTGTATTTATTCCTTTCTTTAAACTTTATTCTTTTAATTCAGCTTCAATTTCTTCTATTGAAGGCAGGCTTCCCTTGAAATCTTCCGGGCATAGGCGAGTTAATTCGTATTCTGAGACACCGATGGGCTGACTAATTCCTTTCAATGAATATTCGGCAATAAAGCTATCTTTATTTTTACATATCAGTAAACCGATTGTTGGATTATCTGTCTGATGTTTTAATAAATCATTTACAGCAGTCAGGTAAAAACTTAATTTACCGGTATATTCTGGTATGAAATCGGTTGCTTTCAACTCGATAACAATATAACACCGTAATTTCAGATGATAAAAGAGTAAATCCAGATAAAATTCTTTATTACCTACTTTTAAAGGTATCTGGCGGCCAACGTATGCAAAACCGGCTCCTAACTCAATTAAAAATTTCGTGATATTGTCGGTTAAGGCATTTTCCAGTTCGCGTTCTTTATAGCTATCTGTAAGTGTAAGAAAATCGAAATTGTAAGGATCTTTTAGTAATTCCTGGGCCAGGTCACTCTGGACTGTTGGTAATAAGCGGGAAAAATTTGATACGGAATGCCTTGTTCGTTGGTAGTCTTGTTGTTTGATGGGTTGATCCAGAATACTGCGGCTCCAGCTATATTCGATGGTTTTATGGATATAGAACATAGCTTCTTCTGTGGATTTGCATTGAGCAATAATACGAAGATTATGGCCCCAGGGGATTTGGGATACTAACTCTTGAATATTAAATATATTTTCTAATTGGCCAACAACTTGTTGGCCAATTGTAATGTCTTTATAATAAAACAGATACCATTGTTTTATGTATTTGATATTGCTGATAGAGAAACCTTTCATATTAGGAAATTCCTGCTGTAGATCTGAACTTAATTGTTTTATCAAGCCATCCCCCCACTGTGATTGTTCCTGTTTGGAAACAATTTCCTTTCCAAGTTCCCAATATAGATTGATTAATTCTGCATTAACTTTCAGAGCCGCTTTGATTTGGCTGTTTCGTATACGGAATTTAAGATCGGTGAGCCATTGCTTGTATTCAATGTCAGATTTAAGAATTACATTCATAAGGTTTTGTTTTTTATAAGTTTGTAATACCTCACAAATGTAGAGTTTATTTTCAACATTTCATATCCGTTCTTTATTTATTCCTTTCTTTTTCCAGGTGAAATATCCGACGATGGCCAATATTGCGTAGCAAATGTACAAAAACATGGTTGGATAGAGGCCACGGAGGTAATAAAGATAAACGGATATGCAATTGACGATTACCCAGAAGATCCAGTGTTCGATGATACGGCGGGCCAGCATCCAGGTGGCTACGATGCCGACGGAGGTGGTGAAGGCGTCGCCCATCGGGATGGGGGAGTCTGTGAAGTTATGGAGTACGTAATATAATAGGGCGTATATAGCGAGGATAGCGGAAGCTATCCCTGCTATATACGGCCAGGTGATATGACGGTAGAAAATCGGGTCATCGGAAACTTTCTCTTCGGTGACGCTTTTTTTCGTGCAGGTCCATTTTTTGAAACCGTAAATGCTGATGGCAACATAGTAGATATTCAGTCCCATATCGGCATATATCTTTGAGAAGAAAAAGACAAATACGTAGACCAGGGAGGTGAGGAAGCCTACCACCCACATCGCTTTATGCTGCCTGATCTCTAATAACAGGTAGAGAAAACCTGTAATGACACCGAAATATTCTAATAGTTGCTCCATAATTTATATTTTTCTAGAACCTGATTGTTACTCTGGCCATGGCGTTTGTGCCGGCTTGGGTGAAATAACCGTCGTCTTTGTTGACGACACCTTTGCTGATGTAGGTATATACCCAGGCGTTTGTTTCATATTTCTCGTTGAAGAGGTTGTTGATGGTGACGTCGACGCCGATCTCCTTGACGAACTTCGGTTTGAAAACGTATCCGACACGCAGGCTGTTCACGAAATAGGGATCGATGGAACGGTCTTTGGTGGAGGTATTGTCGATGTATTGACGGCCTACAAACTGTGAGTTGAAGCTGGCGGAGAATCCTTTCAGGTTGAAATCGAACATGCTGTTGGCGATGATACCGGGAGAGAAGGCGATGTCGGTCGTTCCCAGATAATAACTTGCCTGGCCTCCGTTATCGAAGTCATCTATATAATGAGTAAAATTCTTTATTTTGTTGCGGCTCAGGGTGACGTTTCCGTTCCAGTCCAGCCAGTGGGTGATACTTACGCCTCCGGTCAGTTCAATTCCCATGCGGTAGCTGTCTTTGATATTGCTGGTCAATGCTTCACCGATTTCGCTGATTTTTCCGCTCAGGATCAATTGGTTGTTGTAGTCCATAAAATAAAGATTGGCTCCGACGCGGAAACGCTGGTTGCCGAAGCTGTAACCGACTTCGTAGTCGTAGAGTGTTTCGTGGGAAGGACGTTCGTTGGCCGCGGCTTCCGTAAAATTGTCGCGATTGGGTTCACGGTTGGCGACGGAGAAAGAGACGAAAGCATTATGACCGCCTTTCTGGAAATTGATACCGGCTTTCGGGTTGAAGAAGTTCCAGTATTTGTTGACGTAGATTTCCTTACCGGTATTGTCGTCGCTTCCTTTGATCGTATAGTGGATGCCGCGGTATTGTAGGTCGAGGTATCCGTTCAGGTAGGGGTGGAACCGGTAGTTACCCTTTACGTAAAAGTTATAATCCAGTTTGTTCCCTCTGTTACGGTAATATTCGTAGTCAGGCGAGGGGAGTGCTTCTGCATTTTTGACCCACATGACACGGCCGAAATGGTCGCCTACATATTTATTGACAGCTGAACCGAAGCTTATCTGGAGACGTTCGGAGCGATAGTTCGCACTGTAAACGACACCGTAAAAGTCGTTGTCCAGCCATTTGCGGCGGACGAGGTCGGAACTGACGATTGTGTCGCCTTTCCCGTTGATATAAGACTCGGGGAGTTTATATTTTGTAAATTCTTCATTAGGCTTATAGTCTTCGTAATATCCTTCTCCATGTGTGTAATGGAGAGTCAGGTTCATATTCCACAGGTCGCTCAGTCGCTGGCTTGCCATCAGGTGGTAGTTTTGCTGCCGGTAATTGTCTGTCTGGTTGTCGTAGAATTTTTTAACGCCGTTCTCTTCATATTCTCCGCAAGGGTTATAGGTCCGGTCGCTGTCCAGGTAAATGGAAGGGACACCGTTCCAGGCCTGATACGTTTTCTCTATATTGCCGAATGTCTGGAAGCGGATCAGGGTGTTATCGCCGTAATAGGTGGCAGAACCGAAATAAGAGTGCATATTGGCTGTCGCCCGGTCGATGTATCCGTCGCTTTGGACGTTGGAGTAGCGGGCGTCGAAAACAAAATGATCCCGGAGTACCCCGGTTCCTATTTTGACTGAGTTTTTGACGGTTCCGAACGAACCTGCCGAAAGGCTGTATTCGGCATACGGTTTCAGGTCCGGCTTTTGCGTTTGCATGGCGACGGTGGCACCGAAGGCGGCGGCTCCGTTGGTCGATGTCCCGGCTCCCCGTTGTATCTGTATGTTATCGACGGAAGATGCGAAATCGGACATGTTGGCCCAGAAAACGGTGTGCGACTCGGAGTCGTTGACCGGTACGCCGTTGACCGTGATGTTGATGCGGTTGGCGTCTGTGCCGCGGATACGGAAGCCCGAATAGCCGATACCTGTCCCGGCGTCCGAAGTCATGATGACGGAGGGGGATTGGGAGATGAGGTAGGGGATACCCTGGCCGTCGTTTTTACGGCTGAGTTCGTCTTTGGATACTTCGCTGTAAGCCACCGGAGTACCTTTGGCTACTTTAGTGGCGGTGACGACTACTTCGTCCAGTGATAAGTCACGTGAAATTTTGAGAGAATCGACAGGGTCGGGACGGTTTCCCGCTGCTGCGAATGTTGCCAGAGATCCGGCACAAATAATCAATACACTTTTCATCCTTTTTACCTTAATGTTTAAAAACCTGATAAATGAATAGGAGAGGTGTGTTGTGTGAAGAAGTATACCATGTTTTACAATTCCCTTCGCCGGCATTATCCGTATCAGGTAATATGGGTATAATCTCAGCCTGCGGCACGTACTGTATCGGTACGTGGCAAGCACCCCTTTGTATTCGGGGAGCAAAGATAGGGAAAGTCAGGGAATTGTACAAATGGAAAAAACCGCCGCGAATCACTTCGGGGCGGTTTCGACTCCACAATTTTCCATCAATTATGTTGTAATTATTTACTGTGGATATCTCTCTGTTTATTTGTTATTCAATAGTGGTGTACCAATTGCTCTTCATCCAGTTCAAAGGAGCGTACCAGCTGTCTTCCTTACCTCCCAGATGGGCATTCAGGTTGGCTGAGTTATAGTCCTTTTCGTCAGACGGATACTGGATGCGGTCCAGAGGAAGCGGAGTTGCGACAGACTGCGGGTCGCGTTTGAAATAGATTTCCGGATATCCGGTACGGCGGACAACGTTCCATGCTTCATATTCCTGAATGGCACCGTGATGGATCCAGCGCTGTGTTAGGATGCTCTTCTGCGGGTTACTGGCATCCCATTGTGTTTCGGCATATGCCTCTACTACAGCCGTAGAAGGAGGTGTCAGCGCGTCACGATAGGTACCGGTTGAATTCAAATCGAAATAGAATTCAGTGGAAAGTTTTATACCGTTGATATATTCGCTCTTGGCATTACCGGTAGCCCAGTTGTTGGCATAGGCTTCCGCCTTCATGAAAGCAACTTCGGCTGCTGTCATCCAGAGTCCCGGGAATCCGGGGTTACGGGTGAAGGTCGATGTATCCAGGGCTGCGTAATATTTAGCCGTACCATGCGTAGAGATACTCATATTCGTTTCCTGTTCCGTGAGTGTTTCAGACGGATCGAGGCCGATATATTCGTTATTCCAGTTGCTGTCATACAAGACTTCCAAACGTGGGTCCGGATTATTGGTGTTGGCATTCAGTGCACGTTGCATTGGACCGGACATGCGGTTGTAAGTTGAATTCTCGATTGCGTTTTGCAGGTCACGGTCAAAATCGAACTGGTCATCGTCGGTTTGTGTCACTGTGATATTATCAGAGTTTAGATCTACCATCGGATAAGTACCGGGATTTTCCAACATCGTTTTAATCGCAGCACGTGCCTCACTTACCAGGTCGCCGTTAGAAGCCAGGTGAGTAGCTACACGTAAACGCAGGGAATTCACATATTTACGCCATAAGGTGATGTCACCGTTGTTCACATAGTCTTCTGCATTCAGGTAAGTACTGGCATTGGCTGTAAGCGAACGTCCGTTGAGGTATGTGTTGACTTCGTCCAGGTCGCTCAGGATCATTTTATACAAGTCGATATCCGAATCGTATTTGGGTTTGGAAGCTTCTACGTCTCCTGTTGCCCATAATGTGCCGGCTTCAGAGAATGGTACTCCACCCCAGGCGGAACAAACTTCATAAAGTTGCTCTTCCATTACTGTACGTCCCAGCAGATAGAAGATACGATAGTCTTCTTTTTCTTCTTCCGGAAGGTTATTGAATTCGGTTTCCAATACCCTATACTGGGTGACAGTGTTGTAAAAGTTTCTCCAACGTTCGTTGAAATACCCCTGACCGGTACCGGCAAAACGGTCTTTACTGTTTGTATGACCGATTATTCCAGAGAAGAGACCGGAAGTAGTGGAAGATACATAATATCTGTAATAGACTGGATTCATCCATGTATTAGAGGCTTGCCATACCCCAACCATCAAGGCCGGGCATGATACCGTCTGTGTCTTTGACGGGTCCTGATATTGATCCGTGAATTTGTCGTCACTACAGGAAGACGTTGCCAGAAGGGCAGCACATCCAAGTGCGAGTGCATATATTTTTTTCATAAATCTTTCAATTTTAATATTCTATATTATTTTTCGTCAATTAGAAGCTTGCACGTAATGAGAAGCCGAATGAACGTGTTGTGGCTGTTGAACCACCAATCTGTGCCTGCGTGATCCAGGTTGTACCGTCTGTACATTCTGCATCGAATTCTTTCAGGCTCTTATAGAAGTAGAATAGGTTACGACCGTATACGGAAACCATCAGGTTCTTACAACCGAATTTGGAAGTGATGTTTTTCGGTAATCTGTAACCAAGGCTCAGTTCACGCATTTTTACATATGAATTCTTCTGTATTGCGTTTTCATAAGTGATGTTTCCGGAATATCCCCAACCGTATTGGTTGTAATATGATTCACCGGCAGTGATGATCGTTTTGTTTTCAGAACCGTCTTGTTTAACACCCGGCTGGATTACACCGTTATCGTAAACCATGTTACCGTTTACTGTAGATCCGGCAGGTTGGTCTGTCAAATGACGTTTTGAAGGGTCTGACAGGTCGTTTCCGTCTGCATACCAGGTAAGACCGCCACGTGAAGCATCACGGTTATCCAATGTACAATCCAGGATACCGAGTTCGGTCATATACTGGTAAGGCAAGTTCAGTACGTCACCACCAATACGGAAGTCGATAGTGGCATCCAGATAGAAATCTTTATAGCTCAATGAAGTGCTGATACCTCCGACAACTTTCGGCATGGCGTTACCTGCTCTCTGGCGTTCTGTATAGTCTACGATATACAGACCGTTATCGCCAACGACTTTGTTTCCGTTCTCGTCTTTTACCGTACCGTAAACATACCAGTCACCCATCGGGCGTCCTACTCTGGATTGCAGCACTGCGGCTCCGTTATCTACTGTAGAATGGTCGATAGAGTTGATGCCGTCTATCAGTTTCGTTACTTCGTTCTTGTTCCATGACCAGTTGGCGCGAATATCCCAGTTCCAGTCTTTAGTCTGGATAACTGTACCGTACATAGACATTTCAACACCGGCGTTCTTTAATTCACCGACATTCATCCAGATGGAAGTACCTCCTGAAGATGCTGATGTTGTAGTCTGAAGGATCTGGTCTTTTACTGTATTCTGGTAATAAGAAAGTTCGAAGCCCAAACGGTTGCCGAGGAACTTGTTTTCCCAACCCAATTCGAATTCGTATTTCTGTTCCGGTTGTATCTCATTGTTTCCAAGTGCCTGTGGGACCTGATTGTAGATATAACTGCCTACAGCGCTCTGGTTGTAACCGGTAGCTGCTTTATATATTTCCGGGGCGTTACCTACAACACCGTAGCTAAGACGAATTTTACCATAATCCAGCCATTCGGGTTTATTATCTTTCAGCAAAGATGAATAAATGACGCTACCGTTCACAGAAGGATAAACGAATGTGTTGGATCCGGGGTACAGTGTAGATGTTTTTTCCTGACGCACAGTTCCTTCCACATAAGCCCAACTGTCATAACCGAAAGAAGCTGTAGCAAAGAAGGCTTGTTTTAACAGCGATGCTTTTTTCATCGATGGATTTGCCGGTGTTAATCCGGAAGAGTTCAGGTGGAACCAGTTTTCAACACTCAGACCTCCGCGGGTACTCACTGAGGTGTCGAACTGACTTTCCTGGCGGGCAGACCAACCTGCGGTTGCAGCAACATTGTATTTTTCAGCAAATGTACGGTCAAACATCAACATGATATCACCATAATAGATCTCATACTTGGAGTTTTTCAATGTATAGGCTCCGGTATAGTTACCCGGCTGTCTGAATACGTTTGGCGTTTCCGTTGAGTTCTTATTCTCAATTACATTGTACGTCAAGTCTGTTGACAGACGGCCTCGCGCGGTCAAACCCGGAATGATTTCCCAACTTGGCGTTACACTCGCGATGAAACGGTTATTGTCTTCCAACTGTTCTTTACCTAAGATATTCCAGAAATACTCTGAAGACATCTGATAGTTGGCCGGATTCCAGTCCCAGGCTTCATCGGGTGTCAGTGTATTGCTGGTATAAGGGACGTTCATGTATCCCAAACTGGTAACAGTGCTGTTCTTCATTGCTGCGATGTCATCATATCCGGTGAACATACCTGCATAGTTTGTCAACAAGCGGCTGATACGGTAGGCACGGTTTTTAACATGCTGGCGCATATAGTTCGCCGAGTAATCCACTTTTAAGTTTTTCAGGATATTGGCGCTACCAGAAAGAGCAAAGTTGTGCTTGTTGTTGTGCGAGTTCAACTGTGTTGGCGTATTATCCATATAGGTATAGGAGAAACGCAGGTTGCCTTTTTCCGTTCCGTTGGTGATAGCCAGGTTATAAGTCTGGTTGATACCTGTCTGGAAAACATCGTTCCACTGGTTGTGGTCGATAGGCGCGTGAGTACGAATTGCCCCGTTATAATTGTATAATTGGGTGGTATAGTCGTATGGACGTCCCCATGAATAATAGGTATTACGCGGAGAGATTACCTGGTTCCCGTTACGGTCTGTACGGGTATTCTGGAAACCGGTTTGCTGTTCGAATTCACTTGCGGTGGCCAACAGGGCATTGTCGTATCCCGGACCGAATTCTTTCTGGATGCTCGGCATGTAGGCTACTTTGTCAAAGCTGACATTTGCACTGAAGTCTACACCGAGACCACTCTGGCCTTTACCGCTTTTAGAGGTAATCATCACAACACCGTTGGCTGCTTCAGATCCGTACAGGGCAGATGCGGCGGCACCTTTCAAGATAGAGATGCTTTCGATATCTTCCGGGTTGATGTCCACCATACCGTTGGATTCTACACGCTGGTTAGTCCAGTAACCGTCTTTGTTGGCGTCGCCGTTATGGATGGGCACACCGTCCATTACGATCAGCGGCTGTGTCGTACCGGTGATAGAAGACAGACCACGTACGGAGATGGATACGGAGGAAGTACCACCACCCGGAGCTGCCTGGATGCGCACACCTGAAGCCTTACCGTACAATGATGTAGCGAAGTCCGGAGTACCCGTTTTGATCAACTCTCCGGCATCGATTGTACTTACGGCATAACCTAGTTTTTTGGCGTCTTTCTTGATACCCATGGCGGTAACGACTACCTCGTCCAGTTTTTGAGTATCTTCAGCCAGTAGGACTGATAAGGAAGATTGACCGGTGTATGTCACTTCTTTTGTTGCATACCCGATGAAAGAAATCTGGATGACGCTTCCGTTCTTTACATCGTTCAGGCTAAAACTACCTTCTGTGTCGGTAATTGTGCCGTTTGTGGTTCCTTTCACAACTACAGATGCTCCGGCGATCGGGCCGAATTCATCTTCTACGGTACCGGTAACTTTCCCGTTCTGCTGGGAAATCGCGGTTTCATGCTTCTCTGGCGCAAAGTCAGCGGATGCACTTACGGGAAGTGTCATTGCTCCTGCGACAAGAATCAAGCTGACAGGTTTGAAGTTTTTCAACATAATAATTGATTTTATTAATAAATGAGGCGTTCTCTTTGTCCCCCTTCTTTTTCTTTTGCTCTATTTTGTTTAAAATGTGTATAGAAAACTTTAGATCCTGACGTTTAATAGTTGACGAATTCATAGTCCTAAAAGAACTCACGTGCTTTTATTATGTTGATAAGCTGGGTTTAATTTGCATATTATCAACTTGATAAACATGTGTTGGGCTTGGTGTGTATTCGACCTGTTGGAATTTGAAAAAATCAGAGATATATCAGAATGAAAAAATTAGTCCGTTTATGTCTGAATTATTGAAAAAAGCGCCTGTTTTTAACACAACTTCCCTGCTTTATGAAGAAAATTAACAGTTTACTCCCGGATAACAGATTGTTCTTCTACTGCGGTTCAATATTAATCTCTGAGCTGTTTTTTTGTAGCTATATTACATATCTATAGTGATTTATGGAAGATATTTATACTGCCTGAAAAGGTCGTGTTGTGCAATGTTTTCTTTTTTAACAATATGTATCGCTTTAATGTTTATTTTATATATTGATAAATAAATCTTCGCGATTTTTAGGATTGAGATATGAAAAAATATTATTTACGGTTAGTTAGGGGCATAATTGTTGGCGATATGTTAAAAAACGGACTATCAATCATTTTTTTTAAACAAAATGCAATATATTGAAACAATTATTCCATATATTTGCACTGTAATAATTGTATAGAGTTCTTTTAGAACTATGGTATATATCAATGAATTAAAGCCCTTTTCTGCCTTGTTTTTTATGTTTTCACCGGAATCCTTCCATTGTTTTAATTTCCTAAAAGATGTAACCTATATTAGGTATTGAGATAAAGAGAGTTTATCTTAGGCTGCAAAACGAACTTTTCTGATAAAAAGATTGTATTTGTTTGAAAACTCACTGATTATTTGTATATTTGCGGGCGATTAAGCGAAGATGAGGAGGGGGCGGGTAGTCCCCTTCTTTTGTTCTTAACAGTATGTTTATGATTGAAAAGGGAGTAATAACTCAGTTGGTTGAAGAAAAATTGGCTTCTTCCGACAATTATTTGGTTGACGTAGTAGTTAAGCCGGGAAACCTTATTATTATTGAGATTGATAATGATGAGGCAGTTTGCATTGATGATTGTGTGGAATTGAGCCGGTATGTAGAGGAGCATCTGGACCGGGATGTGGAAGACTTCGAGTTGGAAGTCGGTTCGGCAGGGGTTACTTCTCCTTTTAAAGTGCTTCGTCAATATGTAAAAAACATAGGGAACGAAGTGGAGATGCTGCTGAAAAGCGGTGTGAAACTGACCGGAGTATTGAAATCGGCCGACGAGAACGGTGCAGTAGTTACCGTTGAAAAGCAGGTAAAACCTGATGGTGCCAAACGTAAAGTTACTGTCCGGGAAGATCAATCCTATACATTCGATGAGATAAAATATACAAAATACCTAATAAGATTCAAGTAAAGAAAGATTATGGCCAAGAAAGAGGAAACAATCAGTATGATTGACACACTTGCGGAGTTCAAGGAGTTGAAGAATATAGATAAGGATACGATGATCAGCGTGCTGGAAGATTCCTTCCGTAACGTAATCGCTAAAATGTTCGGTACGGATGAGAACTACGACGTAATTATCAACCCTGAAAAAGGTGACTTCGAGATCTGGAGAAACCGCACGGTTGTGGCTGATGACGAACTGGAAGATTCGAATCTGCAACTTACGTTGACCGAGGCCCGTAAGATCGATGCCGACTGTGAAGTAGGAGAAGAAGTGACCGACGAGGTTCATTTCGCCGATTTCGGACGTCGTGCCATCCTGAACCTGCGTCAGACACTGGCTTCAAAGATTCTTGAATTGCAGAAGGATAGTTTGTATGCTAAATATAAAGATAAAATAGGTACAATCGTAGCAGCTGATGTATATCAGGTGTGGAAGAAAGAGATCCTGTTGCTGGATGACGAGGGTAATGAGTTGCTGCTCCCGAAATCAGAACAGATTCCTTCCGATTTCTATCGCAAAGGTGAAACCGTACGTGCGGTTGTACAAAAGGTGGATAATTATAATAATAATCCGAAGATTATCCTGTCTCGTACAGATAAAATGTTCCTGCAACGTTTGTTCGAACTGGAGGTTCCCGAAATTAATGACGGCCTGATCCTGATCAAGGCTATCGCGCGTATCCCGGGAGAAAGAGCAAAAGTGGCCGTTGAGTCATACGATGACCGTATCGACCCGGTAGGTGCCTGCGTAGGAATGAAAGGTTCTCGTATCCACGGAATTGTGCGTGAGTTGAGAAACGAGAACATCGATGTTATTAATTATACATCCAATGCGTCGCTGTTTATCCAGCGTGCATTAAGCCCGGCTAAAATTTCCTCTATACGAGTGAACGAAGAAGAACATAAGGCAGAGGTTTATCTTCGTCCTGAAGAAGTATCACTGGCTATCGGTAAAGGCGGTTTGAATATTAAACTGGCCTGTATGTTGACTGAATACACGATCGATGTATTCCGTGATGTGGAAGGAGCCGACGAGGAAGATATTTATCTGGATGAATTTACAGATGAAATTGATAGCTGGGTAATCGACGCACTGAAGAATATCGGTTGCTATACGGCCAAGAGCGTGCTTGCTTTGAGCCGTGAAGAACTTATTGAACGTGCCGACCTTGAAGAAACAACAGTCGACGAGGTACTTGCTATCTTATCTGCCGAATTTGAAGATGAAAGTCAGGAATAAAGTATTACGACAAAGTTAGATATGCCTATAAAATTAATACAAGTACAAAGAAAATTAAACGTAGGGATCAACACGGTTGTTGAGTTTCTACACAAGAAAGGTCATCCTGTTGAGGAGAATGCAAATCCCAACACGAGGATCAGTGATGAACAGTATGCTTTGCTCGTAAAAGAGTTTGGAAAGGATCTGCCTGAGGGTGGTTTTGAACGTCCGAGGGTAGAACGTCCTCACAGAGAGAAAGAGAGAGAGGCCGCTTCTGTGAAAGAAGAGAAGACCTCGGAAATAAAGACCGTGATCCCGGAAGAGTTCAAGCCTAAAATCGTAACGAAAGGCCGTATCGACCTGGACGGACAGCATAAAAAAGTTCAGGAGACTCCTGAAGTGAAAGAAGAACCGGTAGTAGCCAAGCCGCAGCCTGTCGTTGAACCGCAGCCTGTCGTTAAGCCTCAGCCGGAAGTCAAACCGCAGCCTGTTGCAGAACCGCAACCGGTTGTCGTTTCTGCTCCTGCTCCTGAAAAAAAGACAGCAGAAGCCCCTGCAAAACAGGAAAAACAGGAGGTTGCTCCTGTTGAAAAGCCTGTGGAGAAAAAAGAAGTAAAAGAGATAGTTGTGGAAAAAGAAAGAATCGAAGAGAAAAAACCGGAAGTTAAAGTGAAGCCGGAAACGACGACAAGCTCTTCTGAAGAAGTGAATAAAACGGCCGCAGAGGGTCAGACTTCTGCTGAATCGGAAGACAGTAGCTTGTTCCGTTTGAACACTCCGAAGTTCGAGTCGAATATCAAGGTAACCGGCAAAATTGACCTGAATGCCTTGAACCAGTCTACTCGTCCTAAAAAGAAAACAAAGGAAGAGAGACGGAAAGAACGCGATGATAAACGCGAAAAGTTCAACAACAATAACAGACCCGGACAACCGGGATTCCATAAAGGACCGAAAGATCCGAATGCCAAACCGGGTGCACCGGTGAAGCCGGGAGCTCCTGTTAAACCGGGCGAAGCTAATGCGGATGCGAAAAAGAAACGTAACCGTATCAAGAAGGACCGTGTGGATGTGAACAACACTCCGGGTACGAATTACAGCCGTCCCGCTAATCAGCATCAGCGCGACGACCGTGGCAAACCCCGTCTGAAAAAGCCGGTTAAGGCCGAAGTAAGCGAGGAGGATGTACAGAAGCAGATCAAAGAAACCCTGGCTCGTCTGACGAACAAGGGAAATAAGAATAATAAAGGTGCCAAGTACCGTCGTGATAAACGTGATGCAGCCGTTAAACGCGAGCATGAATTGCTGGAACTGGAAGAACAGGAAAGCAAGGTATTGAAGCTGACCGAATTTGTTACGGCAAACGACCTCGCCAACATGATGGATGTGCCTGTGACGAAGGTTATCGCTACTTGTATGAGTATCGGTATTATGGTTTCAATCAACCAGCGCCTGGATGCGGAAACGATCAATATCGTGGTCGAAGAGTTCGGGTTCAAGACTGAATATGTCAGTGCGGAAGTGGTGGAAGCCATCAATGCCGACGAAGAAGACGATAACGAAGAAGACTGGGTAGCACGTCCGCCTATCGTAACAGTGATGGGGCACGTCGACCACGGTAAAACGTCTTTGCTGGATAATATCCGTAAAGCGAACGTTATTGCCGGTGAAGCCGGTGGTATCACGCAGCATATCGGTGCTTACAATGTGAAGTTGGCCAGCGGACGCCGTATCACCTTCCTGGATACTCCGGGGCATGAAGCGTTTACCGCTATGCGTGCCCGTGGTGCCAAGGTAACGGATATCGCTATTATTATTGTAGCTGCCGACGATGCCGTCATGCCGCAGACCATTGAAGCGATCAACCATGCTTCGGCTGCCGGTGTACCCATCGTATTTGCTATTAATAAGGTAGATAAGCCGCATGCCAACCCTGAAAAGATCAAGGAAGAACTGGCTAATATGAACTACCTGGTGGAAGACTGGGGTGGTAAATACCAGAGCCAGGATATTTCGGCCAAGAAAGGCATGGGCGTTGAAGAGCTGCTTGAAAAAGTATTGCTTGAAGCCGACCTGCTGGATCTGAAGGCTAACCCGACAAGACGTGCAGTCGGTTCCATCATCGAATCATCCCTGGATAAGGGACGCGGATATGTTTCTACCGTATTGGTTGAAAACGGTACCCTGAAAATGGGTGATATAGTCTTGGCCGGTACACACCACGGACGTATCAAGGCTATGTTCAACGAGCGTAACCAGCGTGTGGAAAAGGCTGGTCCTTCCGAACCGGTTCTGATCCTTGGATTGAACGGTGCGCCCCAGGCCGGTGATACATTCAATGTATTGGAGACTGAGCAGGAAGCACGCGAGATTGCAACCCGCCGTGAACAGTTACAGCGCGAACTGGGTATCCGTACACAGAAAATGCTTACGCTGGACGATATCGGCCGCCGTATCGCTGTGGGTAACTTCCAGGAACTGAATGTGATCGTGAAGGGTGACGTGGACGGCTCCGTAGAAGCATTGTCCGACTCTCTGATCCGTCTGTCTACCGAAGAGATCCAGGTGAACGTGATTCACAAGGCTGTCGGTCAGATTTCCGAATCGGATGTGGTACTGGCTGCCGCTTCGAATGCGATCATCATCGGATTCCAGGTTCGCCCGTCCGTACAGGCTCGCCGTAATGCAGAGAAGGATGGCGTTGAGATCCGTCTGTACTCTATCATCTACGATGCGATCGAAGAGGTGAAGAGCGCTATGGAAGGTATGCTTTCTCCGGAAATCAAGGAAGAGATTACCGCTTATGTGGATGTACAACAGGTATTTAAGATCACGAAAGTGGGTACGGTTGCCGGCTGTATGGTTAAGGAAGGTAAGATCAAGCGTACAAACAAGATCCGCCTGATCCGCGACGGTATCGTTATCTATGCCGGCGAACTCGGATCGTTGAAACGCTTCAAGGACGACGTGAAAGAGGTTGTGGCCGGATTGGATTGCGGTTTGAATATTACGAACTTTAATGATATCCAGGTCGGCGACGTGATCGAGTCGTACGAAGAAACTGAAATAAAGAAAACTTTATAAACATGAACTGGTTAGACATTGTACTAGTATGTCTGGCAGGAATTGGATTTGTGAAAGGCCTGTTTGATGGAGTCATCAAACAGGTTGTTTCGCTTATAGCCCTGGTTGTTGCCATCTTTTTTTGTTCGAAGGCGGCAGCCTGGTTGAAGGGATATATCGTCGCCCTGAACTGGTTTCCGCCTGAAGGGGTGACCATACTTAGTTATGTGGCCGGTTTCCTGCTGATCGTGGGAGTGATCATGCTGGCTGGTGAGATCATGAGCCGGGTTGTCGGAGTTACGCCCCTCAGTGTGCTGAACCATCTGGGAGGAGGAGTGGTCGGGCTTTGTTTTATGTTAGGATTTGTCAGTCTTATACTGAATGCACTCGAAGGCATAGATAGGGGATCCGTGCTGATCCCGCGTCAGGCTAAGGTGGAATCCAACTATTATAATCCGGTTAAAGAGATTATTCCAACCATTTACTTCGATAAATTGTTTTGGGGAAAAGAGTAAATATCTTGAAGGTTTGTTATCCGGCAAGATGTATAATATATATAAATGTATATGGAAGATTCGAATAAGATAATAAATGAGGTAACGAGCAGCGACTATAAGTATGGTTTTGTTACTGATATAGATACGGAGATGATCCATCGCGGTCTGGATGAGGAGACCGTCCGTATCATCTCGGCCAAAAAGAATGAGCCTGACTGGCTGCTTCAATTCCGCCTGAAGGCTTTCCGCCACTGGCAGACGCTGGAGATGCCCACATGGCCTCATCTGAATATTCCGCCGATCGATTATCAGGACATAATCTATTATGCTGCTCCGAAGAAAAAGGAAGGTCCGAAAAGTCTGGATGAAATAGACCCGGAGTTATTGAAGACATTCGATAAGCTGGGTATTCCTTTGCACGAACGTGCCCAACTGGCCGGTATGGCGGTCGATGCCGTTATGGATAGTGTCTCCGTAAAGACAACTTTTAAGGAAACGCTGGCAGAGAAAGGGATCATCTTCTGTTCGTTCAGTGAAGCGGTACTGCATCATCCTGACCTGGTACAACAGTATCTGGGAAGCGTAGTGAGCTATCGTGATAATTTCTTTGCGGCATTGAACTCGGCAGTCTTTTCTGACGGTTCGTTCGTTTATATACCGAAAGGCGTACGTTGCCCGATGGAGTTGTCCACCTATTTCCGTATCAATGCGGCCAATACAGGACAGTTCGAACGTACACTGATCGTGGCCGACGATGAGGCATATGTAAGTTATCTGGAAGGATGTACCGCTCCGATGCGCGACGAGAACCAGTTGCATGCGGCCATCGTTGAGATTGTAGCCAAAGAACGTGCGGAGGTGAAATACTCGACCGTACAAAACTGGTATCCGGGTGATAAAGAAGGTAAAGGCGGTATCTATAACTTCGTGACCAAGCGCGGCCTGTGCAAAGGTGAAGGCAGTAAGATCTCGTGGACACAGGTGGAAACCGGTTCGGCCATTACCTGGAAATACCCGAGTTGCATCCTGGCCGGTGATAATTCTGTCGGTGAGTTCTATTCTGTTGCTGTAACCAACAATTACCAGCAGGCGGATACCGGAACGAAGATGATCCACCTGGGTAAGAATACGAAAAGCACGATCGTGTCGAAAGGTATTTCGGCCGGTCATAGCCAGAACAGTTACCGTGGCCTGGTGAAAGTATCTCCGCGTGCGGAAGGTGCCCGTAACCATAGCCAGTGCGACAGTCTGCTGCTGAGTTCTACCTGTGGTGCCCATACGTTCCCTTATGCCGATATACAGAATGAAACGGCTGTGGTGGAGCACGAAGCTACAACGAGCAAGATCAGCGAAGAACAATTGTTCTATTGCCAGCAACGCGGTATCTCCGTCGAAGAGGCCGTCGGCCTGATCGTAAACGGCTATGCCCGTGAGGTAATGAACAAGCTCCCGATGGAGTTTGCCGTCGAAGCACAGAAGCTGCTGACCATCTCCCTGGAGGGAAGCGTTGGATGACTCAGCTAAGGCGAAGGCATGCGCTTAAGCTAGCACGCGCAGTGCGTCCTACCTATGACGCATGATGCGTTCTACATTAGCGCGCACGGTGTGTCATAGGTAGAACGCACACTGTCGCCTTATCGTATCTGTTGCCTATATCCGGGAAGGGGAACTGCCGGGAGAAGGGAAGTATAATATATAATAACTATAAATATGTTAGAAATAAAGAACTTACATGCCAACGTGAATGGCAAAGAGATATTGAAAGGTATCGACCTTTCTGTAAAGGCTGGTGAGGTACATGCCATCATGGGTCCGAACGGTTCGGGAAAGAGTACACTCAGCAGTGTACTGGTAGGTAATCCGGCTTTCGAGGTAACTCAGGGCGAGGTGATCTTCAACGGGAAGAACCTGCTGGAGTTGGAACCCGAAGACCGCAGCCGTGAAGGTATTTTCCTGAGTTTCCAGTATCCGGTGGAGATCCCGGGCGTAAGCATGGTGAATTTTATGCGTGCCGCCTTGAATGAGCACCGTAAATATAACGGTCTTGAACCGGTTTCCGCAACCGATTTCCTGAAACTGATGCGTGAGAAACGTGCTATCGTCGAACTGGATAACAAACTGGCGAGCCGTAGCGTGAACGAAGGTTTCTCCGGTGGTGAAAAGAAACGTAACGAGATTTTCCAAATGGCTATGCTGGAACCTAAACTGGCTATCCTGGATGAGACGGACAGCGGCCTGGATATCGATGCGCTCCGTATCGTGGCAAACGGTGTCAATCAGTTGCGTACTCCGGAAAATGCAGCGATCGTGATTACTCACTACCAACGTTTGTTGGATTACATCAAACCCGATGTGGTACATGTATTATACAAAGGACGTATCGTAAAAACAGCCGGTCCGGAACTGGCTCTCGAACTGGAAGAAAAAGGTTACGACTGGATCAAGAAAGAGATGGGGGATGAGTGAGATGAGAGCCGAACAACAATATATCGATCTTTTTACCCGGTATGAGGACCTGGTGTGCCGTCATAGCGCTGCGGTGATGAATGCTCCGCGTGCTGAGGCTTTGGCTGATTTCGATCGCCTGGGTTTTCCTTCGGTAAAGAGTGAAGATTATAAATATACAGATGTAGCGCAGGCTTTTGCTCCTGATTATGGGGTGAACATAAACCGCCTGGCTATTCCGGTCAATCCTTATGACGTATTCCGTTGTGATGTCCCGAACCTGAGTACTTCTTTGTATTTTGTCGTGAATGATACTTTTTATGACAAGATGATGCCGAAAGCGCATTTACCTGAGGGGGTATACGCCGGCGGTTTGAAAAACTTTGCAGAGAAATATCCGGAAGTGGCAGCCCGCTATTACGGAAAAGCTGCTAAAAGTAGCCATGACGGTATAATCGCATTGAACACAATGCTGGCGCAGGATGGTTTCGTGCTTTATGTGCCGGAAGGTGTGGCTGTGGAACGTCCTATCCAGCTGATCAATATATTCCGTAGTGATGTGGATGCGATGGCTAACCGGCGTATCCTGGTTATTATGGAACCGCGTTCGGAAGCTAAATTGCTGATCTGCGATCATAGTATAGACGATGTGAAATTCCTGGCTACCCAGGTCGTTGAGATATTTGCCGGCGAAGGTGCTTACTTCGATTACTATGATCTGGAAGAAAGCAGCATTTCCACTTCCCGCTTTGCCTCGGTCCATGTGAAACAGGAGGCTTCCAGCAATGTCCTGGTAAACGGTATTACCTTGAATAACGGTCTTACGCGTAACAACTATTATATTGAACTGAACGGCGAATATGCAGAAACAACCCTTTGCGGAATGTCCGTTATGGACCGTGAGCAACAAGTGGATACGTATAGCCATATTACGCATGCTGTACCCAATTGTACAAGTAACGAGCTATTCAAGAATGTATTGAACGATCATGCAGTCGGTGCTTTCAGCGGCCGTATCCTGGTAAAGGAAGGTGCCCAGAAAACGGCAGCTTTCCAGACAAACCGTAATCTCTGTGCTACCCGTGAAGCCCGTATGTATAGTAAGCCGCAATTGGAGATTTATGCGGATGATGTGAAATGTTCGCACGGTATGACGACCGGGCAGTTGGATGAGAATGCTTTGTTCTATATGCGTAGTCGTGGTATTCCATTGAATGAGGCACGTATGATGCTGAGTGTTGCTTTTACATCGGATGTGATTGATCATGTGCGTCTGGATGCGTTGAAAGACCGTCTGCATAAGTTGGTTGAAAAACGTTTTCGTGGAGAACTGGCACGTTGTGCCGATTGCCGTATCTGCAAATAAGATATTATTCTGATTTTTATAAAGGCCCGGATAGATGTTATGTCTGTCCGGTTTTTTTGTCTATCTTTGTATTTCACCAATCATTTATTATCATATGCAATTGAGTCATATAGCGATTTGGACGAAAGAATTAGAACGTTCCCGCGAATTTTATACAACGTATTTTAATGGGAAAAGCAATGAAAAATACGTGAATCCCAAGAAAGGGTTTGCTTCTTATTTTGTGACTTTTGAGGGAGGTGCTTCCCTGGAAATTATGCAACGGACAGATATTACAAAAGAGAGGGATGGGCTGTTTATAGGTCTTGCCCACTTTGCTTTCTCTGTCGGTTCAAAGGAAAAGGTAGATAGTATGATAGAACTGTTTCGTGAAAATGGTTATACAGTACTCGGTGAACCACGAACGACGGGAGATGGTTTTTATGAGGGGGCCATTGCTGATCCTGACGGAAATATTGTGGAAATAATTGCCTGATATGGAGATACATATTGAACAAACGACAGACTATCCTTATGATTTGCTTCTGTTAGCGGATCCGAACCGCGAGTTGGTAGATCGTTATCTGAAAGCATCCGATTGTTTTGTTGCTTTGTGTGAAGGACAAGCCGTAGGAGTGATTGTCGTTCAGAAACAGTCTATAAACGGGGCAGAAGTATTGAATCTTGCCGTAGGTGAGTCTTTCCAGCGGAGAGGTATTGCACGCCGTTTGCTTCGCTTTGTCTTTGATGAATGGGCGCGATCGAATCGAATCGCTCTGTTGAAAGTCTGTACCGGCACTTCTGCTCCCGGTCCCATGATGTTGTACCAGCAGGAAGGTTTTGACCTGAAAGAGTTGGACCGTGATTATTTTGTACGTAATTATCCGGAACCGATCTGGGAAAATGGCATTCAGTGCCGCCACCGGTTAATCCTCGAAAAAGAACTGTAACAACTAATTTATATAAAATAAATACAGGAAAACCGGATAATAATCTTTCAAGCTGGTATGCAGCTTTTTCAAGGCTTTGGAAATATGATACTCGACCCCTTTAGTGGTTATTCCCAACGTTTCCGCAATCGTTTTATGAGATTTGTTTTCATAACGGCTCATAATGAATACGACTCTGGTTTGTTCTGGTAAACCGGCCAGGGTTTTATTGACTATTTCTTGTGCTTCGGCAGTAAATAGTTCGCCGGGATCACAGGCCTCCAAAGTCGATATGCGGGTATTCAGTTCCCATTCGGCATGATTCAGTAATTGTTCGTTGACATCTTCTCTTACCTGCAGGTGCTGCAAATAGTTCAGGCATTTGTTTTTTATGATAGTAAGAATATAGGCAGGCACATTCGAATCTTTTTCCAATGAATGACGATTCTCCCAGTAATACATCAGGGCTTCGATAGTAAAGTCTTCAGCAACAGCTATATCCCTTACATACGTATTAGCAAAGCGGATGAACCGGCCCTGATAATCTGTAAATAATTGATTGAATGCTTTTAAATCTGTTGTATTCTCCATTCCCCGAGATTTGTAATCGGTCGTAAATATAATAAAAATAATGTTACCGTTTCTCTCTTTGTTTGGGGGATTCTTATATAAAACAAAAGAACGACCTTCAATTGTTCTGAAAGATCGTTCTTTTATTTGGATTAGACTCTATTTTTCAACGAATATCCTCGTTCATTAATTTAGCCCAAATATTTCCCGGATACAGCTGAATAGCCTGATTAAAATCATTCTTTGCTGCCGACGGATTATTCAGCAGCAGATGTATCAGACCGGAATAATAGGAGATATTGCTCTGTTGTACGTTCTGATTGGCTTCACCGAACTTAGCATATGAATCCATCAGGTTTTGTTGCATGCGTTCCAGTGTTTTTTGCATATTGCTTAAAACAGCATCAGCTTTTTCATTTTTATTTAATTTCCTGAGAGATTTTATTTTGTAGTAATTCAGATCTGTCAGGTGGTCCCTGAAGTGTGTTTCAGCAGATTTTTCGAAACATTCCCAGGCTTTGTCTGCTTGTTTCATAGCTTCGTATGCAATACCGGATAAATAATATACCTTGGCTTCATAACCACCCCGGAGAGACGGAGCTACTTCCAAATTGGCAGGATACTGATTAGCCAGGTCGAATTCCCGGATCGCTTCTTTATACTGTTTTCCTTTTAGAAGTTGCATTCCTTTCAACATATGCGAATCGACATAGATGTCGTGTACCTGTCCGCCGCCTTCCCATAAATGGAAATGTCTGGTATCCATTATTTTTATTGCTTTATCATATTTTGCTGTGGCATTATAGAGCGTAAGCAACCGCATTACGGCATCGTCATGTTTCATGACGGTTTTCAGATGGGATTCCAGTCTTTTTAATCGCTGGGCTGCCGGAATATTCGCCTGCTCATATATTTTATCCGATTCTGTTAGTAATAACGGATCATTCGGGTTAGCATTGATTGCTCTGTCATAATACTTCATGGATTTTTCCAGGTCGTTCAGACATCCGTATCCGAAACCAACATTACGCGCTGCGATAGCGAAGGTAGGATCAGCCTCTGTTGCGTGTAGCCAGTGTTCTAGACCACTCTCTTTTTGTCCCAGATAATAGAGTAAGTTCCCCAGGTGATAGTGGAGGAGTGCATCATTCGGTCTTTCCTGCAATAGCGTTGTGAAAAGAACTATTTCTTCGATCCGGAAAGGATAGTTGTTCAACGGCGATAATGATGCAGCTTTATCCAGACAAGCCTGGAACTCTGTTGTATTCTTTCCTTTCAGCAGGTTATATGCTTTGTAATAATAAAGCAGCGGATAAGAAACATAGGGTTCACCTAAAGAAATGGCACTGTTCAGTAAGGTCAGTGCATCTTCTGTGGCTCCGATTGTCATGTAATTGTTCACGACCTCCAGCAATTCCTGTACGGCAATGATCCCTTTGCTGTTATGATTCGTTCCGGCTTTTAGGAAAGAAGCACCTAGTGAAACGGATAAGTTGGTTTCGGCAGCACTCCAGTAATCGAGCGGATCGATCTGCTGGATATAACGGATCGTTTCCTGTGCTTCCTCTTTCTTACCCTGCATCCGAAGAATGTATGCTTTGAGAGTAAGTGCCTGTAAGTCGCGTCCTCCTACGTAAAGCGATTGGATAATCATGTCCATAGCCCGCTTGTAATCCTTGTCTTTCACTGCCAGGACAGCCAGTTCATAGAAAGAACGATGTTTGAAGTCGGGAGTCCAGGTAGCAGCCCAATAAGCATCCGTCGCTTTGCCGATATTGTCTGTCATCTGATATAGATACCCCAGATAATAAAGCGCTTCCGTGTTCTTTACCGTTGTATAATCGTGAGACAAACGCGCCTGGGCACGTAACAGATGTTGTTCCGCTTTCTCCCATTTCCCCTGACGGATATAATGTTTCCCTACTTCGATATTTACGCGGGCATCCATCGAGTCACGTAAAAGAGCTTCGTTATAGAAATCCATATAATCCAGACGGGCATTGTTGAACTGGTCGACGCGGAGACCGGCTAGGTAAAGCTCTTCGTTTGTCTTATATTTTTTGACTGGTTTGGTGCCGTCGATGACTTTAGGCAGCGGTTTTTCTTCCTGTACGATCGGACGGTAATCGACCAGCAGGTTACCTTCAGCATCGTAAAGTGCAGTATAAAGTGTCGAGGGATCTGACGGATCGGGCACGGATACCTGTTCGAGGAAATATTTGTCCGGATCGATGTTGATCCGCCTATCCATTATTATCCGGTCTTTATATTTTACGACAACACGGGCGTTTTCGTACAAAGTAGTCGCGCAATAACCTACACGATAGTTGTTGCCTTCGGTCGGTTCAAAGTTTACGGCTGCATCATTCGTGGCATTCTTTACACCTTTGATACCTTTTACCGGATACCATATTTGGCAGAATTCGCGGATTTCGCCCGGGTTTATCCAGCTGTAATCCGGTTGGTTATCGGAATAACCGCCTACCATCAACTCCAGGTAATGTCCGTCGTTGTCGGATAGTATTTTGTTCCACATCTCGCCGTTCGCGTTGTTTCCCCATAAGAAGAATTTCTTTCCGGGTACGACATGGCGGTTGGCCACATGTACTGTTCCTGCATCTTTTCCATAGTCGTAACCGGCAAGGAAAGACATTTCGCTTCCCCAGGCAAAAATAGAGCGGGAGTTCCCTGTAAAGTTTTTCCACCAGGATAAATCGTCATTTTCCCCACTGCCGAGGTTTGCTTCTCCGATCGGCCAGTTTGTGAAGTATACTTTATGGTGGTCGGCTCCGAATTGTACATCAGGCGGGAATATCACCTGATATTGATCGTTACAATGGACGGATACATTTGCCCAGTACAGCATCGACTGGATCATCGGGGTCGGGTTGATCACTTTGATTTTTGCTTCCACCCAAGAACGGTTGGGGTATACCGATACACCTACCGACCATTTTAGCCGGTGACGTAATTCTGTTTCTCCCACCCAAATTGTCTTGCTTCCGTCTTCATTTTCTTTCATTGTCCAGTTGATGGGCATGTAACTGCTGGCACGGTGATGGTCGGGGATATTCCATTCGACACCTCCCGAAAGCCAGGCACCTAACATACCGATCAAGGCAGGTTTTACTCCTGTTTGGGTGTAAAAGAAAGGATAGTCGTTGGTTTTGTCGGAGGCGGCAAAGATACGACCGCCGATCTCTGGAAGAATGGCAATGTCGACATACTGATTGTCCAGCCGGAGTACATTGTAATCTTGCTGAACTTGCTTTTCTGTCAGGACATCGTAAAGGGGATAAGGATAAATATATCCTTCTGCTCCCTGATAAACACGGCCGGTAAAGAAGATCGGATCGATTTCCGGGGCACCGATCTGATAGGTCGGAATTTTTTCTGTTACAGACTTCATGTGAACCTCCTGACCTAAAAGAGGAGTTGCACATAACAATAATGCTGATAGAAGTTTAGAATTCATGGTATCGCAACTTTGATTTGTTATTAAGTATACTAAAAATAGAGTGAATTTGAGAGAGTAAAGAACTGTCCGGGATCACTCCCGGGACAGTTCCCAACAAGGTATAAGCCTTAAAAACAGACTTTTGACTAATACTTTATTTGAAGGAGCAATTCATCGAGTCAGGTTCGAATTCAGCTGGGCATCGGATGCTGGATACGGCAGATATATAGATTTTTCACCCTGCCAGGTTAGAGAAGCCGGTAATTCCACTTTTTCTTTTCGCACAATACCCGGAGCTACTTCGATAGCCGCATTGGCTTTACGTTCATTGAATGTTTGTTCCAGCAATTCCATACGCATCTGATCATCGCGGCGGGTTACCAAAGCGACAAAGTAACCGGCTACTTCCCAACCGTGTTCTTTCAAGGCAGCATTGGCAAATGTTTCTCCATTCATACCTGATTGTAGTGGTTCCAGGCCAGCGCGTTCACGTACCAGGTTTATACATTCGTAAGCCATTGCGTTCGGTGTACCCTCAGCACGTGCTTGTGCTTCGGCATACCATAACAATACTTCCGAATAGCGGATCAGGCGATGGCGATGATCGTTGGTCATTAAAGAAGTATTGGCAGGCTTCGTATAATCGTAATCACCTCCGTCTTCACTGATGGTAAAGGCACAGAACATAGGCTGCTGCTCGGGAATACTTTCGTCCCACCAATCCAGTAACTTTCCACCCTCTTTATTCCCTTCTAGAATCTTCGGGTTATAAGTTGCATCTTTTCTCGGACCGGTAGGGAATTCTTTCCAGAATTTGATTTCGCCCAGTGCATCGCCCCACCCGGTAAGCGATTCGAACAAGTGGCTATTTGTCATTTGTGAATCTTCAGACCATGTTCCTACTGCACTGGAGAAATTGATGCCGACAACTGTTTCATTTGTATAATTATGGCTTGGAGCATATACATATTTGTATTCCGGTTCCAGAATATATTCATATGTTCCGCTATTTACACCATCAATAACAGCTTTTGCCTGTTCTGCTGCTGAAGCATAATATTGTGTCTGTTTTAAAGGCCATCCTGCCATAGCCATATAGACGGCAGCCAGTGTTGCCTGGGCTGCCTGTTTGGTAATGAAGATGTTGGCTCCCTGGAATTTCTGGGGAGGTTTGGAATAGTCGGTCGGAAGTGTAGCAACGCAGTCTTGTAAATCTTTGACAATCTGGTTATATACATCTTGAATATTGGCTAAAGGACGTTCGTAGTTAACTTCGGTGTCCAGAATCAGAGGAATGGCCCCCCAACGACGAACCAGCCAGAAATAATGTACTGCACGCCAATATTTGGCCTGACCTAATGCTATATTTATTTCTTCTTGTGTCGTAGGGGTTTTAGCCCCATTTTCGATGATATAATTGGCAGCCTTGATCACGACGTAAGAGGTAGACCATGCAGCTTCTACCCCCTTATTGGCATCTGAGCCGCGGAATGCATCTACTTCAGCATAAGCTTGTTTATTACTGCCGGGATTAGCGGTTACGTCGTCACCTAACCAGGAAGGAATTGTTGGGTTTGTGTTGGTCTGTGTCAGACAGACATTCTTATACAATGCATAGGTTGCCATTGTTAATTCCTCCTGTGTAGAGAAGAAGGTGCCCGGTGTCAGTTTGCCTTTTGGATCTTCGTCAAGAAAATCACTACATGAGCTTGATAACAAGGCTATGCCTAAGGTATATAATATATATTTCGCTTTCATAATAATTATTCTTTATTTAATATTAGAAATTCATACGAACTCCGAATGTATATGAACGAGTCAACGGATAAGCTCCCAAGTCGATACCGTCGTTTACATCTACACTACCTGTTCCTGTATCCACAAATGAAATACCGGCTGGATCCATTCCTTTATAACTGGTTATAGTGAATAAATTCTGGCAACTGAATGTAAAGCGTAGATCGGCAAATTTGGATACAGCTTTCGGTAGGTTGTATGATAGGCTGATATTATCCAGACGAAAATAATTTGCTGATTCCAAATACTTGGTAGAGGTTGCCGCTGCCTGATAATTATTCCCTTTAACATTTACAGAAGGATAGCGGGCCGATTGTCCTTTTGTATCGAAATTATCATTCAAATACTCTTTTAATGTGATGAAGGCAAAGTCGCCAGTCATGGATGTTCCGGTATAACGTACCATATTAAAACGTTCTGCTCCGAATGAACCGGTAAAGAATACGTTCAAGTCCCAGTTTTTCCAATGCAAGCTATTATTCCAGCCCAAAGTAAAGTCAGGAGTGGCTTTACCGATAAAGGTACGATCTTTACTGTCGATTATACCATCCTTGTTCCGATCGACAAATGAATCATTACCTGCAGCATCCAATCCAGTCCATTCATAGCCATAGAATGCACCGATCGGTTGCCCTACTGTTATACGGGTAACGCCGTCTGTTGAAAACATGCCGCTAGCAATATTTGCTCCCTGGATAAAGTCCAGACCCGCCAGATCTTTTACTTCATTCTTTAGATAAGTGCCGTTGAAGGTCGTGTTCCAACTGAAATCCGAGCCTTCGAAAATATTTGCATTGATAGAAAAGTCAATACCTCGATTACTGATCTCTGCCGCATTCACCCAATAGGAACCTCCACCGTCATAATTCGGAATTGTCCGTTTTAACAGACCGTCTTTTGTTCGTTTGTCAAAATAGTCGAAAGAAACGTTCAATCTGCGATTCAAAATGGAAAAGTCCAAACCTAAGTCGAATTGGTGGGTTGTTTCCCACGATAGATCCGGGGTTGCGACAGTTTGTCCAATCCAATAACCTGTGTAATAGGCATTTCCTCCGAATGCATACATGGCTTGAGACATCAGTCCCAATGTTTCATACGGGTCAATGGCCTGACTGCCGATTAAACCGTAGCTGGCTCGAATTTTGAGGTCTTGTATAATATTCTGATGTTGCATAAAGTCTTCATTACCCATTGACCAGGCGGCAGCAATAGAGGGAAACCAACCCCATTTGTCGTTAAAAAATTTTGATGAACCGTCCGCGCGAATCGTTCCGGTCAGCATATAGCGGTCTTTGTAGTTATACATTATACGGCCTACACCGGACATCAGAGCCCATTTTGAATAATCATTTTTCGCATTGCGGGTACCAGCCATTTCAGCGTTCCACCATCCGACACTTTCGGTCATCAGATTATTTCCGCTGATATCCATATAGCGGTATTCGGATTGTGTAGCTTCATAAACGGCTGTGGCAGTCAAAGCATGGTCACCCCATTTCCCATTATAAGTCAGGTTGTTTGTCGTTTGTAAAGTCATACGATACGCATCATTGTTTCCCATACTGCTTGAACTGGACACCTTTGTTGTTGCGAAAGAGTAATTTTTCACGTCGTTGTAATCAATACCATTACTGGTAGTAAAAGTCAGACCAGGAAGAATGTTGAATTTTAAATCGATATGAGCATTGACGATATCTCTCATCGACTCTCCTATTTGTTCATTAAGCAGACCAACCGGATTTAACTGTGTAATAGCACTGTACGGGTCACGTGTATAAGTACCGTTTTCATTCATGATACCAAGTACCGGTGCATAATTCATTGCGATATTGACAATGTTACCTTTTGCTGCACTGAAATCTGCACTTCTTTTCACATTATGAGAGGCATTCACGTCGGCTGTCAGATGTAACCAGTCTGTCAGCTGCGAAGTGATATTAGCACGTGCTTGGTAGCGTTTGTTTGTATTTTCCTTTACGACACCTTCCTGACCGACATAGTTTCCGGAAACAATGTACTGGATTTTATCGCTACCTCCGGAAAGAGTCAATTTGTAATCCTGTGTGATACCATTTTGAAAGATTTCGTCCAGCCAATCCGTACCGGCTGTTCCGTTCTGGAATGCAGATAACTGTTCCGGAGAGAAGGTATCTTTCCGATATGTGTTATATAATGTAGCAAACTCATACGGGTTGAGTGTTTCGTAACGTTTGGCTACGGTACCGATACCGATCTGTGCATCGAACATAATCTGACGGACATTCGCTTTACCGGTTTTTGTCGTGATCAGAACGACACCATTTGCACCACGGGAACCGTAGATGGCAGTTGAAGACGCATCCTTTAATATCTGCATAGACTGAATGTCTTCCGGATTCAATCCTGTCAGACCACTTTCGCGCACAATACCGTCGATTACATACAACGGATCGTTGCTGCGATTAATAGAGCCGGAGCCGCGAACACGAATCTTAACGGTTCCTCCCGGCACACCGCTGTTTTGTACCTGAACACCCGACACACGACCCTGCAAAGCGTCTGATACCTGAGTGATCGGTTGATCTTTAAATGCTTTATTATCCAAAACGGCTACGGAACCTGCTAAATCGGCTTTACGAACTGTACCGTAACCTACGACAACAACTTCGTCGAGTGACTGGCTGTCTTCCTTCAGCATGATGTTATAGGAAGATTGGCTACCGACTGTAATTTCTTGCGGAAGATAACCGATATAGGAAATTTGCAAAATAGCATTTGTCGGAACATTTTCCAATGTAAACTTCCCATCCAGATCACTGATTGTTCCGTTTGTAGTTCCTTTGATAACAATATTAGCGCCGGTAACCGGTCCCATGTTATCTCTTACGATACCTGAAATTGTACGAGTGTCTTTCTGTTTTGTTTCAGTGTTTACAGGTGTCTCTTTTGGGGAAATGATTATCTGACGGTCAGATATGGAGTAATTATTTTCCGTACCGAAAAATAATTGATTAAGGATAGTATCTATTTTCTGATCTTTTACATTTATAGATACTTTACGGTTCAGATCAATTGACTTGTCTAGGTAAAAGAAGATAAACTCGCTGTTGTTTTCTATTTCATTAATAACTTCTTTAACCGTTTTGTTTTCGTAGTTCATGGTGAATGATGTCTCTTGAGAATATATCTCTGAGGCAAAACATGATCCTGCTGTTAAAAACGCAAAAAGTAAAAAAAACTTCATGACACGTATTAGTCTTTTGGATTGGGTTTTCCTTTGAGTAAACCTGGTGTTCTCATTCATGTTGTGTAACGATTTAAGTTTATAATACGGTTTAATGCATGTAAATTATTAGTGAGGGGAAATTTCTAAAATTTTATCCCTCTAAATCTAAGGTCCCATAATTTTGTGAGTTTTAATGTTTGACAATAATATAAATCTGTTCGCCTGTTTGCTCGACTTTGATCGGGGCGGCATTCTGAAGTGCACTGAGTACTTTCTCGGGGGTTTCCTTCAAATCCAGTTTTCCGCTACAAGTGAGTTCACTGACTTTTTCGTCCCAATGGATTTTAATCCCATAGTATTTGCAGAGCTTCTCAAGAACAACATCCAGCTTCTGGTGATTGAACTGATAATATCCGTCTTTCCAGGCAACATAATCTTGTGTGTTTACGTGGTACACGGATTCTTCATCACTCTTGTTGTCATATAGGAACAACTGATTAGGACTTAATGTATTTTTCCTTTTTCCTTTTGTTTCTATTTCAACTTTTCCTTTTACCAGTACAACATGACTGCTTGTTTCATTATCGTAGGCAGAGACACAAAACTGGGTTCCCAGGTCTCTGACCTCCATTTTTCTGGTTTTTACGATAAAAGGTCTTTTTTCATCGTGTACAATGTCCAGATAAATTTCTCCCTCTACGAATATTTCCCGGCTGTCGGCGGTAAATTGAGCGGGATAAATCACTTTTGAACCAGCGTTCACCCACATTTTACTTCCATCTGTGAATGTAATGGAAGAACGTTTTCCTATCGGGACAATTAATTGATTGAACGATTGAACTTTTTCTTCTTTTATATCTTCTTTTTCAATGTTTACTTCTTCCGAGTTTACATTGATATTTCCTTCCTTTGTATATTCCAACCGGGTGTCTTTCCCTTCAATAGATATCTTTTTTTCTTTTGAAAGGATCAGCTGAACGTTCTCCGACGGATTGTCGGTTTGCGGAATGGTACTTATCATAGCTTCATAATCGATCGCTTGTTCCTGATTGTATAAAGTATGCCATCCATAAGCGGAGATTATCAGCAAGGAGGCTGCTACAGAAACCGCTATTTTCAGGAAATGAATCTTCTTTGTGTGTTTATCGTATAACGTATTGGCTGTTTGTATACGTTTCCATAATTCTTTTTCATCGTCGACCGATAGAGCTGAATTGTAGGATATCCTTTTGATACTTTTTAAGAAAAAACGAGCAGATTCTATCTCTTCAGCAAGAGCGTTGTCAGCTTGCTGAAGTTTATGCCAGAACTTTCGGTCTTTTTCTGTCGGATATAATTCCGATAGCAGGAAATAATCGTCGTTCAGTAACTCGTCTGCTTTATATTTTGTATAATCTTTTCTCATTTATATCAAGAAGGATTTTATATAAGGAGACGTTGTTACCTATTTTATACTCACTAAAGAGAATTTTTTTTGAAAGAGTCGTTTTTTGTTGTACTATTTCATTGATAGGTAAAGTAATAAAAGGAATAATCCGGTAGAACTATAATTTTGTCTGATTTTTTTTAATGATCGTTGTATCAGGTTTTGTGCAGACTGATAATTCATATCCATTAATATACATATCTCTTCCATGCTCATTTCTTGAATAAACCGATAGTATATGATCTCTTTTTGGCGGGGAGTCAGTATGGAGAGAATCTCTTTGACTTTCTTTTGCTGATTTTTGTATTGTTCATTATTGATGAACTCGTCTTCCACTGTGGGTTCGAGTAAGAACGGAACTTGTTCCATCGTACTTCTTTCGTAGATTGATTCTTTATAAAGAGCACGTAATACACAGTTCTTTATGGTAACAAACAAATATACTTTAATATTATCGGGAACGATGAGACGCTCTCTGTTTTTATACAGTTGAGTAAAAACTTCCTGTATGCAATCTTTTATTAGTTCAGGGTTTGAGGTAAAACGAAGGCTGTACTGATATAAGGTTTGTACATACTCATTATACAACCAACTATACGAGTCGTTATCCCCTGCGATAAACTGGCTCCATTTTATTTTAGTCTCATTATCCTGCATATTGCTGTTTTGACATACAAATATAAAACAAATAAAATATAATCAAAACGTTTGATTTATGGATAAGTCAACTTCTTTCCAAAAATTCGTCCTATCCTTATTTTAGATAGAGGTAGGTGTAAATCAATTTAGACGTACCTCTAAATCAATTTACACCTACCTCTAATTTCAATTAGACGTACCTCTTTTGGAAAAGACTTTTTGATGAAGTCAGGAAATGTCCGTTATTTTCCGGGTAGGTCGTTCAGATGGTTTCAAAAACTGAAAAGTTCATGATCAGGGGATCAGCTTTGGATTCGTCTACAACTAATTTGATTGCATCGAGCGTTTGTGCTTCAAACCTGTTTATATGTTTATGGCCGATGCAGGTACCCGAAGAAAGGTCAATCCATTCATTATTCTTTTTACCTTTCAGGGTATATTTCAGAACCCGTTCTCCTTTTGAGATATCTTCCTGCAAGATGACACGGTTGATGCTGACCGGCTTGTCGAAAGAAATGACAAATTCCGATCCGGTGCCCGATGTTTGTTGCAGCGGATTACCATATTGGCGTGTAATCTCTTTGCCCAGCGCTTCCACCTGGCGGACATCGGCATCCGGAATAAGTCCCCTGTCGTCGATAACTAATCCCAACAGCATATTTGTGTTTCTTCCTACACTGGTTTCATATTTTGTCAGCAGTTCAGGGAGAGTGAACATCATGCTGTCCTGTCCGGCCGTCCAGAACCAGCCTCCCTGGAAGGAACGGTTCCAGCGCAGGGTGAAATCAGATTCCCCCGGACACCAGAACGGAGCGAAAGGATCGCCGTTCAAGCCATTTATGACACGCGTGCCGTCGGCATTGGTTGTCGAATCGGCAGTAGACCAGCACGGATAAGGGGCGACGCCTTCCTCATTGCCTACCCATCTGATCAGGTTTGGATGACCGTACGGACCCTGGAAAGCGATGGCATTGGGTTGTAGTTTCTGTACCAGGGATAGTACGTCTGCACCGCCCTGGTCTTTGGAAAGCACGCCGCCATCAAACCATATTTCAAATAATTCCCCGTAATTGCTCCATAACTCAGTCAATTGCTGAGTCACAATTTTGTTGTATTCTTCCTGAGTGACCGGACTGCCTTCCTGGACAACGCCGGGATTGTCTACATACAGATAACCGTTTGCCGTTGTGCTGGCATAGATTCCCGGTTTGATATTATACTTTTTACAGGAAGCGATAAAATCGGCAACAATATCACCTTCGCCGTTTTTCCAGGGAGATTGTTTGATACTGTAGTCGTGTGCCTCTGTAGGCCACAGGCTGAACCCACTGCAATGCTTGGCTACAAGTACGGCATATTTGGCTCCTAGTTTGTGCGCGGTTTCCAGCCATTGGTCGGTATTTAATTCTGTCGGATTAAAGATGGAAGCATTCGGGTGCGTGCCCCAATTTCTAAAGTTATAGTCCGGTTGGTAAACCGGCATGTCAAAATGGATCAATACACCCATTTCTGCTTCAGCCCAAGCCTGCTGGCGGGCATTCGGGGTAACAACTGTTGTTGTTTCGTTTGAAGAACAGGATATAAGAACCGACAGGGCTGCTAGTAATCCTGCAAATGTTTTTTTCATGATGAACTTATATTTTACGATGCAAGTATAATAAAAAAAGATGTAGGAGCGAAATCTTTCTCGCTCCTACAAATGAGGTCATTTTAATTAGCCCAACCCGGATTTTGAGGTAATAAGTTCGGATTGTAAGTAAATTCGTCGGTTGGTATCGGATACAGGTATAAACGATCGTACCATGTGCGGGTCATACCCGGATAAACAACACGGTATTCACCTGTTGCCGGATCGCGCGGACCTAAATAAGTTTTTATGTTTTCCAGTAACTTCCCTGCTTTCCATCTGCACAAGTCATTCCAACGGAGGCCTTCGCAAGCCAGTTCTACACGACGTTCGCGACGAATTTCGTTTAATAGCGGAGAGATGGGAACTTCCCATTTCGGCCAGTTCGGATCGGTAAATCCTACATCTGTAGTCAGATGTTTCATGCCTACACGGTCACGCAGTTTATTGATCGTTTTGTCCAGAACCGCCTGGTCGCATTCACCCAATTCGGCTTTTGCTTCGGCATAATTCAGAAGAACTTCACCGTATCGGTAGATCAGGTCATCCAGCGTACATTTAATATATTCGTTATCTTCCGCTAACGGAGAATACATTTTGTATAAGCGGTAGCCTGTATTTGAGAGATTACTGAATACCGGAGAATTTTCATATTCTTCAGAACCATCTGCCAATATAGCTATAGGACGTTCTGGTGTGTATATACATTGTTTCAAACGCGGGTCACGATTTTCAAACTCATCAGTGAATTTTACGTCACCTTTATACCGGTCGCTTAAAGCAATAGGTTTACCATCATCGCATAAGAATGATTCTACAAAGTCTTTGGTCATACCAGTATATGACTCGCGGACTGTACGAGGTCTGTTATTCATGCGTTTATCTGTCACATAGGCAGCAAAAAAGATTGCTTCCTTATTGTTTGAATAATCTTGTTGGTTGAACAGTGCATGATAGTCGTCTTCAATATTACCGGTAGAGTAAACAGTAAAATTACCACTATTGATAATTTTTTCGGCAGCATCTACACTAATACGTAGATACTTATCTGCATTTTCAAGATTTCTGTATTTTCTCCAGGTTCCTTCAAACAGACATACCCTGGATTTCAGAGTCAATGCAGCATATTTACTTAGACGTGAGTCTTGCATTGTTTCCGGCAACCATTCGCTGGCTTTGTCCAGGCAAGCACAGATAGAGTCGATAACAGCTCCGCGATCATTACGTGGATTGTATAGCTCTTCGGAAGAAGTAGTCAGGTCTGTTGTCAACCAGGGTACATCACCGAATCGAAGAACTTTTTCGTAATAGAACTTGGCTTTAAAGAAGTAAATCTCCCCTACATACTGGTTGATCTTTTCAGCATTCCCCTCAACGGTATGATAACGGCTCAAAAAATAATTACAACTTCTGATATTAGCCCAGTCGCCTTTAGCCCAACCCCCTCCGGCTGTAGGGATGGTGTAATCGCTCCAAACAAAATTATCCTTAGATTGAGGTGCCTGATTGTCTGAGGCATTGTCACTGTTATATATACCGGTATTATCCAGTGTTGTATAGAACTGGTTGGCAAAGTTTTTCAAGTCGCTTTCTGTCTTCCAATAAGTCTCGTCGTTGATCTTATCTTCCGGATACAAGTCCATAAAGTCGTTATTACATGCGGAAAATCCAAGTAATAAAGACATGCTTGCTATATAATATACTTTTTTCATTCTGTTCTTAATTTTAATTATTCTACAATGTTTCATCTTAGAATGTCAGGTTAGCACCAAAAGAGAATGACCGGATAAATGGATAAGCATTTACTGTAGCCAATTCAGGATCGAAAGTGTCAGGCATTCCGGAGAATTCAAACAAGTTGTCTGCATTGAAGTAAACTCTCAGCTTGGAGATTTTAGCCTTTTCCGTGATATATTTAGGAATAGTATAACCAAGAGCGAGCTGTTTACAACGGATATAAGCACCATTCAACATGAAACGGGTCTGGTTTTCATTTACAGCAGAACCGTTCATACGGGCACGTGGAAAGAACGCATCGCGGTTGTCTTCTCTCCAATAGTCATAATTCATCTTTTGGGGAACAGACCACTCAGATGTATAATGAGACAGATAGAATGTCTTTGACGGTATAATATCACGTTTCATAGTGCCCTGGAAGAATAACGTGAAATCGAAGCCCTTATACTCGGCTGTACCACGGATACCGAAGTTATAACGCGGTGTTTCATTACCGATGATCTTCAGGTCACCTGAGTTGTTGACCGTGTTTTCGCCTCTTGTAACCTCTCCGTCACCATTCAGGTCGGCAAATTTGATATCACCGGCATATTGCGTATAACCGACTATTTTTGACTGGTTCCATGAAGAGGCTTCTTCGTCAGACTGGAATAAACCATCTGTTACGAATCCCCAGATTTCACCCAGCTTTTTACCTTCATAATAATTGTCAGACAAGTTTTTTGTCGGATTATCATATTTGGTGATTTCAGCCTGATAGTCTGATAAAGATAGCGTCGCGCTATAGGCCAAACCATTCTGTAAGGCCGATTTCCAGGTTAAAGCTACTTCCCATCCACTGGTTCTCAAATCGGCAGCATTCATCTGAGGTTCAGAAATACCTAAAATGGAAGGTAATGTTTTTGATTTTGTCAACATGTCTTCTGTTGTTCGAACGTAATAGTCGAATTCTCCGGTCAGCTTGCTGTCAAACATAGAGAAGTTAAAACCTAAGTCCCATTGTTTAACTGTTTCCCAGGTTAGCTGGTCGCTTACCAATCCCGGAGCATATACACCCATCTGTTTTTCACCGCTAAACAGGTAGCCTACTTCACCTGTGGTATAGGTAGAAATATAGGGATAATACATGTCATTACCACCTTGCAGTAATACCTGATTTCCTAAAGCTCCGTAAGAACCTCTGATCTTGAAGTCATTTACGATATGGGCGATCGGTTTCCAGAATTTTTCCTGTGAAAGTCTCCAACCCAATGAGAATGTCGGGAAGAATGCAAAGCGGTCATCTTTCGGGAAACGTGAAGAACCGTCGTAACGGCCATTTACCTGTACCAGATATTTGTCGTCGTAAGCGTAGAACAGACGGAAGAAAGCACCACGGATGGCCCACTGGTTCATATAATCACTGGTTGAGCGGTCGCCGGTTGCCAGGTTCAGGAATGGAATATCGTTGGCGATCAGATTGTTTCTGCTCAGACTCACACCTTTATAAGTCGCATTTTCCTGGTTGAAACCGATCATTCCTTCCAAAGCATGTACTTTGTTGATTTTTTTCTTATAGGTAGCATATGCATTGAATACGTCGTACTGCGATTCTCTTTTGTTATAAGAGACCTGATTCGGAGATGTATGC
Organism: Parabacteroides caeci; assembly: GCF_023656795.1. Lineage (NCBI taxonomy): Bacteria > Pseudomonadati > Bacteroidota > Bacteroidia > Bacteroidales > Tannerellaceae > Parabacteroides > Parabacteroides caeci. The sequence continues at coordinate 34,725 of NZ_JAMOKT010000005.1, read as the reverse complement.
GGGAAGATTGAACCCTGATTTCCATCAGCGTCATAGTCGATGTATTCGCGTACATGGTTCTTGAAAGAATAGTTATAGTAGTTATATGTATAATCGAAGTTGATTTCCAATCCTTCGAACGGGTTCAGTTTAGCGAATGCCGTTGCATACATATTATTGTTTCTCATTTCGGCAGAACCACCTTGTGATAACCAGGCTGCCTGATTCGTAAAGTAACCGTCGCCACAGTAACCGGCAAAATGTCCGTCCGGATGATAAACCGGCATCAGAGGGCGGCTGTCGCCCGGAATGGTGGCTCCCAAAGAGTTGCTACCGTATTTATTTTGTGGACCGGTATTCATTTTTACCATTGACAGAGTTGCTCTCAAGCCAACCTGCAACCACTTGTTCACCTTGTAGTTTACGTGTTGCAATACATTGAAACGTTTGTAATCTTCGTCTGTCCATTTAGAGATACCGTCCTGCTGGAACATACCGGCCGATGTCATATATTTTGCTGTTTCGCTACCGCCTTGTACACTGATGTTGTACTGTTGCATCGGATAACTTTTCTTATTCAAGGCTTCATACCAGTCGGTATTGCCACAATAACGGTATTTGCTGGCTGCATCGTCCGGATGATGGAATACCGGAAGATTATTGACCGGATCATTGTAATAATTTCTGACATGCTCCATAGTAATGTCATCGAAATAGTTACTACCGTTGCTTGTCGTGTTGGCATCATTCATCCATTGGGTATATTCCATGGAGTTCATATAATTGGCATGAACGGTCGGAACGTTGATGGAATAGTTTGCACTCAGTGAAACGACCGGTTTTTGTGATACGAAACCTGTCTTAGTGGTGATCAGGATTACACCGAAAGCGGCACGTGCACCATAGATAGACGCGGAAGCCGCATCTTTCAGAACGGTTACATCCTTCACATCCTGCGGGTTAATCAGGTTTGGGTCCATTTCGATACCGTCCACCAGGACCAGCGGACCTCCGCCGGATAAGTTTGTCGTACCACGGATATTGAATGTTGAGCCTGTTCCCGGAGCACCGTTGGAAGAGGAGATATTCAAGTTGGCGATTGCGCCCTGCAAACCGGCTCCCAGGTTAGTTAACGGACGGTCTTCGATCACTTCCGAGCCGACAGTTGCCACAGAACCTGTCAAGTCTGCTTTTTTCATGGTACCGTATCCTACGACAACGACTTCTTCCAATGTTTCGGAGTCTTCCTGTAAGATGATTTCCATTCTTCTTCCGGCGTTAGCTTTCACTTCTTCTCTGACATAGCCGATGAAAGTGATTACCAGCGTTGAACCTGACTTTGCGTTAATAGAAAAATTCCCTTCTACGTCCGTTGTAGTTCCGTTGGTTGTTCCTTTTTCAACAATGTTGGCTCCGATAACGGGGTCTCCATTGGTGTCGATTACTTTACCTCTGATTGTACTACTTTGTTGCGGAGCGGCAGCCATAGTCTGTTTACCAAGTACGATATGGTTTCCTTCTACAGAATATGTGATATCCGAATCAGCCAACAATTCTTCCAGCACTTTTGAGACAGGCTGGTTTTTAGCCTTTAACGACACCTTCTTGTTTACGTTTACCTGGTTGTTGTAGATAAACAGGTAATCAGTCTGGTGTTCTATCTCGTTCAGTACTGTTTCCAGTTGAACATTTTTCTTGTTAATACTGACCCTCGCATTTTGTGAATGTGTATTTTCTGCAAAAGTGCAGAACACACATACTAAGAGCAGGAATGTCGTGATTCTCATAATTCTGAAAATTTTTAAGGGTCGCGGTGCCCGATAATTACACCTCGACAAAGTGTTTTCTTTCATACTTTGTTGTGATTTGAAATTAATAAATTAATAATTTAGTTTGTGTTAATTGGATGTCTGCCGGCTATTGCCCCCCAGCTTTCATCGGCATTACGGTTAACAAATTTTTTATCCCATAAGCATTTTAATTTAGGTGAAACATATTGTTAAAATCATTTGATATAAATAATGTGATTGTCGTCATCCCGTTCATAGGCAAACTTTATATCTTTTTGTAAAACCCTCAATGCATAATCAACGCCGTCGGTTTGTCTGAACTTTCCTGTATACAAGTATTTTTGTACTTGTTTATTTGTGATATAGATGTTTATCCCATAGTATTTCTCAAAATCTTTCATGATCGATGCAAATGTCTCGTTCTTGAAACAGATCAGGCCTTCCCGCCAGCGGTAAGGCGTATAATCGTCTACCGGTTTCACCCGCAGTTTGCCTTCATATAGATAGGCTTTATTATTGGGGGTGAGCATCAGGCTTTCGTTTGCATCGGTCAGGGAAGAAATCCTCACACTTCCTTCCATCAGGGTTGTTTCAAATATTTCTGTTTCCGAATAAGAATCGACATCGAATTTAGTACCCAATACCTCTACGTTATAATTATTTGTTTGCACGATGAACGGTTTGTTTTTATCTTTTGTCACATCGAAATAGGCTTCGCCGTCCAGTTTTACCAGACGTTCCTTTTCGTTAAAGGTGATTGGGTATTGAATGGTAGTCCGTGCGTTCAACCAGACATTTGTTCCGTCTGCTAATGTAATATTGATGCGTTGTCCTGCCGGGACAGTGATTGTTTGCAATGCTATCGGAGTCTGTTCCGTTTGCATTTGCCGGTAGATAAAACTCCCGCCAAGCGTAAGGGCGATGACAGCAGCTATTTTGATTAACTCAGTTCTAAGAGAACTAAGGTTTATCTATTTCTCTAGAAAGAGTTTTAATATTTCTTTGGAAGGATTCAAAAACAGGTCCGGCAGGATAAAAAAAGAAATAAAATGTAAAGTATCATTTTATTTCAGCTCTATTGGGCGGATCGGATTTCTACCGCAGAAAGTTTCTTTCGCTAAAATTCCCCACTGTTTTTGTTTATGTGGGGAATTTTCCCCGCTACAAAGGGGAATAATCCCCACTGCAATGGGGGAAAATCCCCACTGCAATGGGGTGAGAGTTAGGCTTCGCAAACAAATCTAGAAAGATTTGAGCTATCAGTTTAGTGACTGGTTGTAACTGGCTCCCTTCTTGAGAGGGGGCAGGGGGTGTGTTAAAGCCAGTCAATAAAACAAGCCTTGTTACAGGTTTATTTGCCGTCTGCTTCAGCTGACGGATAAGTAAAGAATCTATCTCATTGGACTTTAGTCCCATCTCTTACAGTTTTCTATCTAAGAGACATGTGGCTGAAGCCAAAAGAGAGAAACAACTTGTAAACCGTCAGCTGAAGCAGACGGCAAATGAACTTGCAATAGTCAAGTGACTCTGATTAGGATGGTTGTATAGGTGGGAATATGACACACCCCCTTCCCCCTCTCGAGAGGGGAGCCAGTTACAACCAGTCACTTAAATAGATAGCTCAAATTTGATAAAATCAGAGCTGTTTCTGTCTTTATTGACACCACTGGAGACAATATCATATAAAGGAAAAATTGAGTTTGTAATATTTTTTTTGTATTTTTACTAGGGATATGCAAGTGTGAACTGCTATTAATATAGAAGGGTAATCCTAAACGACATAAAATGAACAAAGATATATTATATAAATTTTTTGAAGGCAACGCATCATTCGAGGAGGAAGCGGCTGTAAAACAGTGGATGGAAGAGTCTGCTGAGAACCGCCTGGCCTTTTTGAAAGAACGGAAATTGTTTGATGCCATGTTGCTTTTGGGGAATGAAGAAATAATTAAGAACGGAAAGAAAAGATTTTCTATAAACCTTAGTTCTCTTAGAACTGAGTTAATCAAAATAGCTGCAGTTGTCGCAATCACTTTGGGAGGAAGTTATTTTTATTATCAGTCTTCGTTGGAAAAAGAATTGATGGCGATGCAGACAATCACTGTCCCGGCAGGCCAACGTATTAATATCACATTGGTCGATGGCACAAATGTCTGGCTAAATGCCAGGACTTCACTGTCATATCCGGTGAAATTCGGTAAAAATAATCGTCAGGTGGTCTTGGATGGCGAAGCCTATTTCGATGTGACAAAAGATAAAAGCAAACCGTTCATCGTGCAAACGGATAATTATAACGTAGAGGTATTGGGTACCAAATTTGATGTAAATGCCTATTCAGAAACAGGCGAGTTTGAAACAACGTTAATGTCGGGTAGCGTAAAGGTAGCTTCAGCAAGCGACTCCACACAAAAAATAACTCTGAAACCGAACAATAAGGTTTATCTGCAAGATGGAAAATTGCATGTAACCGCTGTGGATGACTATAATCCTTACCGATGGAAAGAAGGTTTGATTTGTTTTAAGAATGAAACGTTTACATCCATTATGAAAGATTTTGAAAAATACTATGGATTAACAATTCAGGTGAAAAACAAGAATGTCTTTAAATACGTTTACACAGGTAAATTCCGACAGACAGACGGTATCGATTATGCGCTGAGGGTATTGCAGAAGGATATAAAGTTTACTTATCAGCGGGATGACGAGAACCAGATAATTTATATAGAATAAGATTGTAATAATGATATTATTAACTTTAAAAGAATGCTTATGAATAATATACATGATCACTAGCTGAAAAATGCCGGCAAACGCTGGGGGGCAATTACCGGCATTCAATCAACACAATTCAATTAAAAACTGTATTAACTTCAAATCATCAACAAAGGTATGAAAAAAAACTCTTTGTCGGGTAGGTATTATCCTAAAAGCCCGAAACTTAAACAAATCTTTAGAATTATGCGAATCACCACGTTCTTACTTTTAGTATGTGTGTTCTGCTCTTTCGCAGAAAATACACATTCACAAAATGCCCGGGTGAGTATTAGTAAACGTAATGCCCAACTGGACGAAGTATTAGGCGAAATCGAAAAACAGACCGATTATCTGTTTATCTATAATAATCAGGTAGATGTGAACCGTAAGGTCTCTGTCAAAGTTAAAAATGAGCCGGTATCGGCAGTCCTTAAAAATATCCTGAAGAATTCGGAAATCGATTTTGATATGGAAGGTACGCATATCGTACTAACCAAAGTAACAGGAAAAACGGATGCTGAAATCCAGCAACAGGCAAAAAAAATCGATGGAACGATACTCGATTCAAACGGCGAACCGGTTATCGGGGCGAATGTAGTTGTGAAAGGAACTACCAACGGAACGGTTACAGATATAAATGGCGAGTTTTCAATTGAAGCGGAAGCTGGCTCTATATTGAATATTTCTTATATTGGTTATTTGACAAAAGAAATACCGGTAGGAAATGAAACGAATATCCGTGTGGTATTGGTGGAAGATTCCAAAGCACTGGATGAAATTGTCGTAATCGGATACGGTACACAGAAGAAAGCCGACCTTACCGGTTCCGTGGCAAATATCAGTACCGAGAAGCTGAGTACGCAGAGTAATGTGAATATCGGCCAGGCCCTTCAAGGTAAAATTGCCGGGGTCGATATTGTGTCCCAGGGTGGCGCTCCGGGACAGAGCAGCCGTATCATGGTTCGTGGTATCGGTACCTTGAACAATGCCAGTCCGTTGTATATTGTGGATGGAATGTATATGAGTAGCATGGACCATCTGAATCCGAACGATATTGAAAGTATAGATGTGCTGAAAGATGCTTCTTCTGCTGCCATCTACGGTTCACGTGCTGCCAATGGCGTTATTATTGTTACCACAAAATCCGGTTCCAATACGGAAGGAAAACCGATTATCGATGCTTCGGTAAATGTCGGTGTGCAAACTCCGTCCAAATATCTGGATATGCTGGGTGCGGAAGATTGGGCGCGCCTGACAACCGTTTCCCGTCAGGCTATCGGTGCCAGTCCGCTTGAAATGGCAACCGATATGAAAGAAAGTAATGACTGGCAGGATGAAATGATGGGACCTGCCCTGATGCAGAATTATAACCTGACGGTCAGAGGCGGCACAAAGTATTTTACTTATTATACAGGTCTTGGTTATGTCAATCAGGACGGAACAATAAAAGGTACGAATTACCAACGCTATAATGCCCAGTTTAAATCGGAATATAAGCGTGGTTGGTTTACTTTTGGAAACAATGTCGTGTTCAGTTCACAACAGAATAATCCTTTGTACGGTTTTGCACGTGGTGGTTATCTGGGTATTATCCTTCAGTCTATCCCGACTCTTCAAAAATATGATCCGACCAACGAAAAGGGAGGCTATGGTAAAGTGTATGGTGATGCAACCGATATTCCTAATCCGCTGGGTATCCTGGATGAAAACCTGACGCGCAGGACATGGAACGCTTACAATGCTTATATCAACCTGTATGCAGAGGTTAAATTGCCTTTAGGATTTAAATACCGTCTGAATGCAACTCCTGATCTCTCCTTTGAGCGGAATACGTCTTATGAAAATATTTATGATTTCGGTTTGCGTAATAATGCAGTGTCCAACATGACCGAATATCGTTATCAAAAGAATAATTTCCTGATTGAAAATCTGTTGACATTTGATCAGACATTCGGTAAACATAAAATCAGTGCTTTGTTGGGATATTCTTATCAGAATTATCATACCCGTTATATACTGGCTTCCGGTAAGGGGTTGCCTGAAGGAATAACTGAAGTAGGTGCTGCTACACAGGACCGTATGAATGATACATGGTCGAAAGAGAGCGCGTTGACCTCAATCATTTCCCGTGTATTCTATTCATATGATAATCGTTATTTGATTACGGCAACTTATCGCCGGGACGGTTCTTCCAAATTTGCCAAAGAGAATCGATACGGACATTTCCCCTCTGTTTCGGTCGGTTGGAATATCGCAGAAGAACATTTTATGGAACAGTCAAAGGATTGGATGGACCAGTTGAAGTTGAGAGCGGGATATGGTATCCTGGGTAATCAGGAAATTGACGACTATATGTACACCAGTGTTATTACATCCAATATTAATTATCCGGATGGCAACGGCGGTTTGATCAGTGGTGCATTCCCCAAAGATTTTGCGAATCCGGCAATTAAATGGGAAGAAACGGAAATGACCAATATCGGTGTAGATATGGCTTTTATGAACTCACGGTTGATGGTCACGGCTGACTGGTATCGTAAGAATACTAAAGATATTTTGTTGACAGTGCCTATTCCTATCTCGACAGGTGGTGCAAACGATCCCGTCCGTAATGCCGGTAAAATCAAAAATACAGGTGTGGAATGGACTGTGGGTTGGAATGATGCCCCTTCAAAAGATTTTTCTTATGGAATTACCTGGACCGGTAATGCGATGAAAAATGAAGTAGTAGAAATGGGAGATGCCAATCAAGTTATCGAAGGTGGTAAAAACCGTACCAATGTAGCTACAACCCGTACGTTGGCCGGCTATCCGATCGGTGGTTTCTGGTTGATCCCAACAGAAGGTCTGTTCCAGAACCAGGCGGAGATAGATGCATATGTAAAGGATGGTAATTTGATTCAGCCGAATGCAAAACCCGGAGATATCCGTTTCAAGGATTCTAATGGTGACGGAAAAATTACGGATGACGATCGTGTCTATTGCGGCAGTCCGTTCCCGACACTGACTATGGGATTAAATCTGAATGCAAGCTACAAGGGATTTGACCTTTTATTGGGCATGCAGGGTGTTTTTGGCAATAAAGTGTATAATGGAACCCGTTTAGAGTTGGAAGGTGTAAACAAAGGAACGAACTTCCTGGCTTCTACACTCGATTACTGGACTCCGGACAATCCCGGTGCATCGCATCCCCGTTTAGTTTGGGATGATCCGAACCAGAACACCCGGCCCCAGAGTGATCGTTTCCTTGAAAACGGTTCATTCTTCCGTCTGCGTAATGTCCAGTTAGGATATACATTCCCGAATCGTTGGTTCCAGGATAAAATACAAAAACTGCGTGTATATGTGAATGCGGAAAATTTGTTTACAATCACAGGATATAGTGGTTACACTCCTGACATCAATAATGCAGACAATGCAACGTCCCGTGGTTTCGATAATTTTGTTTATCCGACAAACAGAGTATTCATGTTGGGACTTAATCTTACATTCTAAAAAATCATGTCATTATGAAAACATTAAAATTAATCATATTCGTTTTTATTGCCGTTGCACTCAATAGTTGTGAAGGCAAACTGGATCTGACTAATCCGAATAAGCCGACCGGAGAAACTTTCTGGAAGACGGAAGCCGACTTCAGACAGGCTATGGCCTCTTGTTATACGCCGCTAAAAAACTGGAATGGCGGATATTATGGAACCCGTGGACTGATGGCCCGTATTTCACGTGCGGATGATATTGAGTTCCGTAATGATATTCAGGAAATATATTCAATGCATCGTTTCACGAATGATCCGAACAATGCAGTGGCAAATAATATCTTTTATCAGTTCTACAATGCTATTTACAGGGCTAATTCTATTTTGCAAGAAATAGACGGTAAAGATTTTACAGAAGAGTTCATTGACCAGATTCGTGGCGAAGCTCTTTTTATCCGCGGCATGTATTATTTCCAGCTGGCAAAAGAGTTTGGTGATGTTCCTCTGCGGTTAACAGCTTCTCAGGATCCGGCAACTTTCCAGTTGGCTAAATCGAGCCAGGCGGAAGTGTACGGGCAAGCCGAAAAAGACTTTATCGAGTCAGCATCTCTGCTGCCTTTGGCAAATGATAAAGGGAAGCCGACACGGGGAACTTCGTATGCTTATTTAGGTAAATTGTATGTGTATATGGAAAAATGGCAGGAAGCTAAAAATACCCTGGAACCATTGACTAAAGCTCCGTATACGTATAAACTGGTAGATGATTTTACCTGGAATTTCGATGAGGAGCATGAAAACAATGCAGAAAGTATTTTTGAAATCCTCTATGAGCCGGTAGGCGGATCGGACCAGTGGGATAATGGTGAAACAGCCAATTCTGCCCAGTCGACCACCATTGCCGTTGAATATGCGGCTGGTGCTGTTGGCGGATGGTTTGAGGCAAAACCGACCCAGAAGATGATGGATATTTTCAGGAAAGAAAGAGCGGCAAACGGAGAGTATGATTATCGTACATTGACATCTGTGGCCTGGGATTATCCCGGTTGTATGTATTATATGAAGCCTATTCAGGAAGTATTATCCGGTGAAGACCTGAGTTCATACTGGATCCTTAAATATCAGAATTCCAAAACTCGTGAACAGGAAGTGGAAACAATTCCTTCCTATATCAACGAACGTGCTATGCGTTTTGCCGATGTGATTCTGTTATTGGCTGAGTGTGAACTGAATCTGAATAATACGGTACAGGCAATCGGTTACATAGACCAGATACGTACCCGTGGAGGTAACTTGCTTCCTTATTCCGGCAAGACAGATGCTGCATCGGTTAAGGAAGAACTGATCCATCAGCGTGCTATTGAGTTCTTTAAAGAAGGGGAACGTTTCTATGACCTTCGCCGTTGGGGGTTACTTGAACAGGAGTTGAAAGCGCAGGATCCAATCCGTTTTGCCAGCTTCCAGAAACGTCATTATTATTTGCCCATACCGGCTAAAGAGATACAAACCAACTTGTTGTGTACTCAGAATGGTGACTGGTAATTGAATAGAATAAGTTGACAGGATAAGGCCGTTACCGTCTGGCAACGGCCTTATTTGTCTCTGATAACAAAGTAAAACATATTTGTATGAAATCGAATAAAATAATAGTTGCTGTATTTTTAAGTATCAGTTTTAGTATACAGGGACAGGCGCAATCGACGGTAGGAGTCACTCATTCCGGCCAATCTACCGGGCAAACACCTTTTCCCGTAGATACGTATGCAGAATTGCGTAATCCGGCAACAACGGATCCGGGATTATGGAAAAATGTAAAAGGGACAAGTGTAAGTTGGGGTTCTACCGATATACGGTATAAAAAAGAAGAGCCGGCACCAGTCGGCCGGATAAGTAAAGAGATCGAACTGACGGCATGGAAGGGAGAACGTGTTGCTTCCCAGTGGGTTGTATGGGGTGATCAACCTTTACATAATCTATCCTTTTCTGTAACGGAACTGGTTCATAAAAATAAGAAAAGCAAGATTGGTCAGGATCGGTTGCTGTCAGGTTTTGTTCGTTATGTAATGACAGACGAACTGAATAAGGATGGAATGGGGGGATGTGGCTCCCGTCCGGATGCTGCTGCATTTGATTCGTCATTGGTTGCTGATCCGATAGATCACCTGACAAAAGTGCTTTCTTTACCGGAGCGTACTACCCAGGGAGGATGGGTACGCGTATGGGTTCCTCAAGATTGCCCGGCTGGTATTTATGAGGGCAAAGTGGTTTTGAAAGACGGGGATAAAACACTCGGGGAACTTGTTTTGAAAATCAATGTGAAAGATCGCATCTTGCCTATGCCGTCCGAGTGGATTTATCATCTTGACTTATGGCAGAATCCGTTCGCAATAGCACGTTATCATCAGGTTGAACCCTGGAGTAAGGCTCATTTTGATTGTATGCGTCCCTATATGGAGATGTATCGCCAGGCGGGAGGAAAGGTCATAACTGCCTCCATCATGCATAAACCCTGGAATGGGCAAACGTACGATTATTTTGAAACGATGATTACCTGGATGAAGAAAGCAGACGGTAGCTGGTCTTTTGATTACACTGTTTTCGATCGGTGGATAGAGTTTATGATGAGTGTCGGTGTAACGCAGGAAATAAACTGTTATTCGATGGTTCCCTGGAGGTTATCTTTTCAGTATTTCGATCAGGCAACCAATAGTCTGAAGTTTATAGAGATGAAACCCGGTGACCTGGAATATGAAGATATATGGGGAACTATGCTGAGGTCGTTTGCTGCTCATTTGAAAGAAAAAGGCTGGTTCGATATTACCCATATTTCTATGGATGAACGTCCTATGGCGGTTATGCAGGAAACATTGAAAGTGATACATAAGGCCGATCCAGGCTTCAAGGTTTCTTTAGCCGGTGCTTTACATGAAGAACTGTCTGACGAGCTGGATGATTACTGTGTGGCATTACGGATGAAATATTCAGAAGAGATGAAGGCTAAACGCAGAGCTGAGGGTAAAGTCACTACCTTTTATACCAGTTGTGAAGAACCTCGTCCGAATACATTTACCTTTAATCCGCCTGCCGAATGTGAATGGTTCAGTTGGTATGCGGCGAAAGAAAATCTGGATGGTTATTCCCGCTGGGCATTGAACAGCTGGGTGATCGAACCGTTGCTTGACAGCCGCTTCTATACCTGGCCGGGAGGAGATACTTATTTTATCTATCCGGGTGCAAGAACCTCCATGCGTTTTGAACGTCTGATTGCCGGTATTCAGGCATTTGAGAAAATCAGGATTTTGAGAGAGGAGTTCAATTTGTCGGGGAATCAACAGGCAAAAGCTAAAATAGATAAGGCATTGAGCCTGTTTGATGAAAATACGCTGGAAACTGTTCCCGCTTCAGTTGTTATATCTAAAGCAAATAAGATCATAAATAGTTATTGATATCGATCTGCCTTATAAATTGTAATCTCCGGACTTTAAAATTGAACTGTATGACACAGAAAGAGGGGCAGTATAAAGTGGATATTTATAAGAATGGCGAATGTATAAAGAGTAATTCGCTTTCTCTGAAAGCCGGAATATCCCGGTCGATAAGGCTGGAGGGAATAAGAATGGATGATATTGTATTTGTTTCTATCCGCTAAATAAGCCGAAAAAATGCGATTGTTGTTTGTATATATTGGTGATGATGCGGTAGAATTAGTTTTTTATAATGTATCTTTGGATGCCCAACCTTATGATAGTAATATGCGAGAGGAAAGAAAATTATATTAGATATAAAATAACTATAGAAAATGAAAACTCAACTTGTATTATGTATTGGCGGTTCCTTGTTGGCCGGGATGTCCGCTTGTAAAGACAAAGCTCCGGAAAAAGAAGTTCCGATGAATGTTATTTACATTTTGGCCGACGATCTGGGATATGGGGATATCGGTTGTTATGGTCAGCAGAAAATCAAGACGCCGAATCTCGATAAGATGGCGCGGGAAGGAATGCTGTTTACCCAGCATTATGCCGGCTGTACGGTCAGTGCCCCTTCCCGTTGTTCATTGATGACCGGTTTGCATACCGGACATTCGCAGATACGCGGAAACAAAGAAATTGCTCCGGAAGGGCAACAGCCGATGGAGGCTGATACCTATACTTTGGGTAAACTGATGAAGTCGGCAGGATATGCAACCGGTATCTTCGGCAAATGGGGGTTGGGGTATCCGGGTTCTTCTTCTGTTCCTTCTACGATGGGATTCGATGAATTTTTCGGTTATAATTGTCAGCGTCAGGCTCATTCTTATTATCCGGATCATCTGTGGCATAATAATGATACGGTATTCCTGAGTGAGAATGATAACAATGGACGTAAAGTGTATTCGCAGGATCTGATCCACGAACAGGCCTTGAAATTTATTCGTGACAACAAGGATAAGCCGTTCTATGCCATGCTGACGTACACCTTGCCGCATGCGGAATTAAATCTGCCGCACGATTCTATCTACCAGATGTATGAAAATACTTTTGAAGAAGTTCCTTATGATAAAGGAGGATATTATCCGTCAGAAAAGCCATATGCGTCTTTTGCGGCTATGGTAACACGGTTGGATAAATATGTAGGCGATGTAATGGCGGAATTGAAAGAACTGGGATTGGATAAGAATACGATCGTGATCTTTACCAGCGATAATGGCCCGCACAGGGAAGGGGGAGCCAATCCGGATTATTTCCTGAGTTACGGTCCGTTGAAAGGGGTGAAGAGGGATGTCTACGAAGGCGGTATCCGTGTTCCGATGATTGCCTGGAATCCTGCCAAGATCAAAGCCGGAGTGAAAACGGAACATATCAGTGCTTTCTGGGATGTGATGCCGACTTTGGCTGAACTGACAGGTGTCGCTTTGCCTCAGACAGGCGATGGCATCTCTTTCCTGCCGACTTTATTCTCTAAAGAAGGACAGAAGCAACATGAATATCTGTATTGGGAATTTCATGAACAGAATGGCCGTGAGGCTTTGCGTTGCGGTGACTGGAAACTGATCCGTCAACCGATCGTCGGTGAAACGATTCTGGAACTTTATGATCTGAGCAGCGATCTGCATGAAGATAACAATCTGGCTCAACAAAATCCGGAAAAGGTAAAAGAGCTGGAAGCGTTAATGGATGGTGCCCGTACCGAATCGCCTTTATTCAATTTCGGCAGGTAATATCAATACATCTTAGTCACAAATAAAATAAATAATAATGAAGAAGCTAGTAACGTATCTTGTATTGCTTTTTTGCTGCCTTCCTTTATGGGCGGCACATCAACCGGAGTTCTCGACTGCCGGATTCTTCCGTATGGATAATTCCGGACGTGAGGTTTTCTCGATGAATCCTGCCTGGCGTTTTTATAAAGGAGGTCTGGCTGGTGCAGAAGCCAAAGATTTTAATGATAAAGACTGGACGGTGGTTTCCTTGCCGCATGGCATCGAATACCTGCCGACAGAAGCCAGCGGCTGTATCAACTATCAGGGAGAATCCTGGTACCGCAAGCATTTCACACCGGATGTTGCTTTGAAAGGAAAAAAGCTGTTCCTGCATTTCGAAGCCATCATGGGTAAGAGTAAAGTATTTGTGAACGGAAAACAGCTGACGGAGCATTTTGGCGGTTATCTGCCGGTAGTGGTGGATGTGACAGAGGCACTGGACTGGAACGGTGATAACGTGATTGCAGTCTGGACCGACAACAGCGACGATCCTTCCTATCCTCCCGGAAAGGCACAGGATGTATTGGATTATACTTATTTCGGAGGAATTTACCGCGACTGCTGGCTGGTAGCCCATAACAACATCTTTATCACAGACCCGAATTATGAGAATGAGATTGCCGGAGGCGGCTTGTTCGTCGCTTTCGATAAGGTCTCGGATGCTTCGGCCGAAGTTTTGTTGAAAATACAGGTACGTAACGAAACGAAGAAAGCATTTACCGGTGTGGTAGAATATGAATTGCAACAACCGGATGGCAAGCAGGTCGCTTTTTTGAATGATAAGATCAGGATAAAAGCAGGTAAAGCCATGACAAGTTCGGATAAACTGTTGGTGAAGGAACCGCTGTTATGGAGTCCTTCTTCTCCTGCATTATATAACCTGTTGGTTCGTATCCGCGATGAAGAAGGGAATGTGATTGATGGTTATCGCCGCCGTATCGGTATCCGTAGCATTGAGTTTAATGGGAAAGACGGCTTTTGGCTGAACGGCAAACCTTATGATAAGCCATTGATCGGGGCAAATCGTCATCAGGACTTTGCCGTTGTTGGCAATGCCGTGGCAAATAGTATCCATTGGCGTGATGCCAAAAAACTGAAAGATGTCGGTATGGAGGTAATCCGTAACGCCCATTGCCCGCAAGACCCGGCTTTTATGGATGCTTGCGACGAACTGGGGTTATTCGTTATTGTGAATACGCCCGGCTGGCAGTTCTGGAACGATGCGCCTGAGTTTGCGCAACGTGTTTACAGCGACATCCGTAATCTGGTGCGTCGTGACCGTAACCATCCTTCGGTATGGCTTTGGGAACCGATCCTGAATGAGACCTGGTATCCGGCAGACTTTGCCAAAAACACTAATGATATCGTGCATGCCGAATATCCTTACCCCTCCTGCTATTGCGGCAGTGACAGCGAAGCACGTGGTCATGAAGTATTTCCGGTGCTCTTCGCTCATCCCCAGAATGCAGATCCAATGTGGGCGCTGAAGCATGCGGACGATTCAAAGACTTATTTTACCCGTGAGTGGGGAGATAACGTAGACGACTGGAACTCTCATAATTCTCCCAGTCGTGTTGCCCGCAATTGGGGTGAACAGGCCATGCTGATACAGGCACAACATTATGCTTCTCCGTCTTATCCTTATACCAGCTATGACGCTTTGTTTCAGACTTCCCCCCAGCATGTGGGTGGTTGTTTATGGCATTCGTTCGACCATCAGCGTGGTTATCATCCGGATCCTTTCTACGGAGGAATCATGGATGTATTCCGCCAGCCTAAGTTCTCTTATTATATGTTTATGGCACAGCGTCCGCCGGTGAAGACCGGTCTGATAGCTGAAACGGGTCCGATGGTTTTTATTGCTCACGAAATGACACCGTTCTCAGGAAAAGACGTAGTTGTTTATTCCAATTGCGATGAGGTGCGGCTGACTTACAACAAAGGAGGAAAAACATATACTCATAAGAAGGATAAGAACCGTAAGGGGATGCCTTCGCCTGTTATCACTTTCCTTGATGTTTATGATTTTATGATAGATAAAGCCTTGTCGAGAGAACAGAAACAAGCTGATGTTTATCTGCTGGCAGAAGGACTGATAGACGGAAAAGTAGTTGCTACCCATAAAGTAACCCCTGCTCGCCGTCCTGAGAAACTATTGCTTTGGGTGGATAACGAAGGTACGAACCTGGAAGCAAACGGCTCTGATTTTGTAACAGTTGTTGCCGCCGTAGCTGATAAGCAAGGCAACATCAAGCGGCTGAACAATTACTTCATCAAGTTCCATATCGAAGGTGAAGGTCGTATCCTGGGAGGTTCCGATGTGATGGCAAATCCGGCTCCGGTGAAATGGGGAACAGCTCCGGTACTGGTACAGTCTACCTTGAAACCGGGGAAGATCAAAGTCATGGCCAGTGTCCTGATGGAAGGCTCCCAGATGCCGATCAGCGCAGAACTTGAACTGGAAAGTACCCCGGCCGTTTATCCGTTACTCTATAATCAATCGGAGGCCGCTCTTATTCCTCTGACTGTAACCGGCAAGACAGATATGCAAATGAGCAAATCATCAGCCGAACGCGAAGTAGAACGTCTTCAAAAAGAAGTGAATGCCTTGAAACTGAAAGAGGTGGAAAGACAGCAGACAGAGTTCGGAGAACAGAGATAGGGTTATTACAGAAAGATTTGAATGTTTTATGACGTTGTGGACCCGAAGGGTTCAATTGTGAATAGCCCCCGGTGAAACCGGGGGAATATATTGGTCCCAATCGGTGAGCCCCGAAGGGGTTCAGCCATAGCATGTTGTTCGCCCCCTGCGGGGACGTACCATCCGGCAGATATTGGGTCCCCCGGCTTCACCGGGGGCTATTCACAGTTAGTCCTTTCAGGACAAGCAGCGACACTAAAACATTCAATTCTGATAAATTTTGAACTATTCGATAGAGGAAATCGCAGAAATGGTCGGTTTCAATGATACGGCCACCTTCCACAAATGTTTCATGGAACAATACGGAACGACACCTTCGCAATATGGGCCGCCGTAAGGCCGATATATAGTTATATTTACCTGAAAACCCGTTTTAAACGAGCACTAACTTCGTTTAAAACGGGTTTTTTCTCGTTTAAAACGGGGTTACAGTCCGTTTAAGACGAATTTCATCTCGTTTAAAACGAGATTTTTGCAACAATTTGCCCGGAATGTTTCATTTCTGAATAAATATCGAACCCATAAACACCTCCATTCTCTTTCTTTTTTTGAATAAAACAAATGTTTGCCTTAATTTTGCGGTTAATTCTAATCCAAAAGAACGAATGAAACTGAATAAGATACCGCATACTTACACAATTATATCCGTTGTAATCCTGATCTGTGCCGTCCTTTCCTGGATCATTCCTGCCGGCGAATATTCCAGGGAGGTACGGGCAGTCAATGGTACCGAACGTACGGTTATTGTAGATAATTCCTTTCATGCAGTCGATCCCGCTCCACAGAGCTGGCAGGTCTTCGGTGTGTTGCTGGAAGGATTCGAGAAACAGGCTGGCATCATAGCTTTCCTGCTGATTATCGGGGGAGCTTTCCAGATTATGAACAGTAGCCGGGCGATCGATACCGGGATACTATCTTTTCTGCGCAGTTCGCGTAAGGTCGAGAAATATAGACTTTTCCGGATGATTGGAGTGAATAATGTCGTGATATCCTTGATTATAACCCTGTTCAGTTTGTTCGGAGCCGTATTTGGCATGAGTGAGGAGACGCTTGCGTTTGTCATCATTATTGTGCCGCTTGCCATATCGATGGGGTATGATTCCATCACAGGACTCTGTATGGTTTATGTGGCGGCACATGTCGGTTTTTCAGGAGCTATCCTGAATCCGTTTACAATCGGAATCGCGCAGGGATTGTCTGACTTGCCGCTGTTCTCCGGTTTCGGTTACCGGTTGTTTTGCTGGGCGGTACTTACTTCTATCCTGATCGTTATCGTTCTCCGTTATGCGGCAAAGGTGAAAAAGAATCCGAGGCTGTCTTCTATGTATGAGGCGGATGCCTACTGGCGGGAAAAGGGAGAAATTGCTTCCGAAGAGGTGCAGGAAGAAAAGACGACCCGTTCCGCCTGGGTTGTCTACCTATTGTTATTGCTTTCATTGATCGGCTTTTCGATCTATTACCCTTCTACCACATTTGAAGTAGGAGAGAGTGCTGTGAGTTTTCCGGCAGTACCGGTGTTTACCACCCTTTTTGCTTTGACCGGTTGGTTGGGACTGCACAAGTCGAATCAGTTTTTTATTTTGAACTTATTGGGCTATACTATTGTCTTTCTGGTAGTAGGCGTGATGGGATATGGATGGTATCTGATGGAAATATCGGCTATCTTCCTGGCTATGGGACTGCTGTCCGGGTTTGCCAATAACGAGGGAGCCGACGGGATCATCAGCCAGTTCCTGACCGGAGCTAAAGATATGCTTTCGGCTGCACTGGTAGTCGGACTGGCGGGCGGGATTATCCAGATACTACAGGACGGGCGTATCATCGATCCGATCCTGCATAGTATGGCTACTTTAATGGGAGAGGCCGGAAAGATTGCTTCTCTCGGAGTTATGTACCTGATCCAGACTACGATCAATATTATTATCCCTTCCGGTTCGGCGAAGGCGGCATTGACTATGCCGATTATGGCACCATTCTCGGATGTGATCGGTATTTCCCGCCAGGCAACAGTGCTGGCGTTCCAGTTCGGTGACGGGTTTACCTATATGATCACACCAACTTCCGGTGTTTTGATGGGGGCGCTCGGCTTGGCTCATATACCTTATGAAATATGGGTGAAGTGGTTTTTCCGCATTCTTATCCTGTTTATTTTGCTGGGAATGTTATTGTTAATTCCCACAGTTTTAATACCTTTGGATGGATTCTAATCACTTATTCTTAAATACTGCGATATGAAAAAGAACTTTTTAGGGCTGTTGGCCTGCTTGGGCATGATGATTGCCTTACCGTGTTGTAAACCGTCACCTGCTGAGTGGAAATTGGTTTGGGAAGATAACTTCGACCAGACCGGTAGTTTTGATCCTGCTTCATGGAGTAAGATCCCCCGTGGCAAATCTGACTGGAATAACTATATGTCCGATTTTGACTCTTGCTATGCCATGCGTGACGGGAAGTTGGTATTGCGCGGCCTGGTTAATTACAGTCTGCCGACCGATACGGCGGCCTATATAACCGGTGGTGTTTATACAAAGGATAAAGTAGGCTTTAATAACGGGCGTCTGGAAATTCATGCAAAGCTGAACGGAGCGATCGGCGCATGGCCTGCTTTCTGGCTGCTGCCCCAAGATGGCAAATGGCCCGGTGGAGGTGAGATCGACATTATGGAGCGTCTGAACAATGATAGTATCGCTTATCAGACAGTCCATTCCCATTATACTTTTGATCTGGGCATTAAAGATAATCCGAAACAGGGGAGTACCGGACTTATCAACCCGGATGATTTTAATACCTACACGGTAGAAATGTATCCGGATAGTCTGGTGTTTTTCATAAATGAAACCCGTACGTTTGCCTATCCCCGGATTGAAACGGATAAGGAAGGGCAGTTCCCCTTTAATGACGGTAAATTTTATCTGTTGCTGGATATGCAGTTGGGCGGTAGTTGGGTAGGTGCTGTTGATCCTGAAGATCTGCCGGTAGAAATGGAGATAGACTGGGTTCGCTTCTATCAGAAATGATAAAAAGAACTTCATAGGGTACAAGAAAGCCTTTCGCGTAGAAACGAAAGGCTTTTTTTATATTCTTATATCTGTATAAATGAATAAATCGCCGTTGTTAAAATAAACATCGTATCTTTGGCGTTTGTTATACGACTAAAGATACACGAGCTATGTTAGATATACAGTCTATCCGGAAAGATTTTCCAATACTGGAACATAAGATATACGATAAACCGCTCATTTATTTCGATAACGGTGCTACAACGCAGAAGCCCCGGTGTGTGGTTGAAAAGATAGAAAGCGGTTATTATAATGTGAATGCCAACATCCATCGCGGAGTGCATTTTCTGAGCCAGGCTGCAACCGAAGCGCATGAAGAAGCACGTAAAACCGTACAATCATTCATGAATGCGCGTTCTTCCAATGAAATTATTTTTACACGCGGAACGACGGAAGCGATCAATCTGATAGCTTCCAGCTTCACCGACGAGTGTATGTCGGCTGGCGATGAGGTGATTGTCTCTGTTATGGAGCATCATTCCAATATCGTCCCCTGGCAGATACAGGCAGCCCGCAAAGGAATAGCCTTGAAAGTGATCCCGATGAATGAAAAGGGGGAACTGGATATGGAGCAGTTCCGTGAACTCTTCTCGGAACGGACGAAGCTGGTTTCCGTAACCCATGTCTCGAATGTGCTGGGTACAATAAATCCAGTGAAAGAAATAATTGAGGAAGCGCATAACCATGATGTGCCGGTATTGATAGACGGTGCGCAGGCTGTGCCTCACCTGGCAGTCGATGTGCAGGATCTAGATGCTGAGTTCTATGTATTCTCCGGTCATAAAGTATACGGACCTACCGGTATCGGTGTGTTGTATGGAAAAGAAGAATGGCTGGACAAGCTGCCTCCTTACCAGGGTGGTGGCGAAATGATCGCGACTGTCTCGTTTGAGAAGACGACATTTAATGAATTACCGTTTAAATTTGAAGCCGGTACCCCTGATTATATCGGTAGTACGGCTTTGGCAGAAGCCCTGCGTTATGTCAACCGTTTGGGGATGGATAATATCGCCGTTTACGAAGACGAACTGTTACGTTATGCGACCGAAAAGCTGAATGCAATCGAAGGAATGCGTATTTTCGGGCAGGCCGACCATAAGGGGGCAGTTCTTTCTTTTCTGGTAGGCAATATTCATCATTATGATATGGGGATGCTGCTCGACCGTTTGGGAATTGCCGTGCGTACCGGTCACCATTGTGCCCAACCGCTGATGCAGGCTTTAGGCATTGAAGGTACCGTGCGTGCTTCTTTCTCTTTTTATAATACGAAAGAAGAGATTGATACTTTTGCTGCCGGGGTAGAACGTGTAAGAAAAATGTTTTAATAAGTAGTCTATGTTATATTACCTGAAGAAATATCCAATATCCTTGACAATCATTCTGGTTGTTATTTATCTGTCGTTTTTCAGGCCGCCTTCGATGGAGATTGGAAAGATCCCGGGAATAGACAAGGTAGCCCATATTTGTATGTATGCCGGATTGTCCGGTATGCTTTGGATCGAGTTTTTACGTAATCACCGGAAATATGATGAGGTCTTGTGGCATGCCTGGATAGGAGCCGTGCTTTGTCCGATCCTGATGAGCGGGGCGATTGAATTATTGCAGGAATATTGTACGTCATACCGGGGAGGCGACTGGTTTGATTTCCTGGCAAACATCACAGGAGTTGCATTGGCAACCTTATTCTCTTATTTCGTGTTGCGCCCTTGGATGATAAAAAAGAAATATCAGAATTAATTAGTCTATATAAATCAGGATTATTATTTTTGTATGGTATAAATATGACAATCTTATGACAGCATTAGAATTACAAAAGCGGAAGAACTGGGCATTGGAGGTATTGCAATCATGTAATAGTGAAGAAGCAATAGCTCATATGGAGATTCTGGCCCGTAAGTTGCTGGGCATGAACAAGCAGGAGTTGCAACGTCCGAATTGTTTCACTTTGGAAGAAGTGAAGGAGATGTTGAAGGAGACGGAGCGGGACAAAAATAATGATGTTTACGTTAGTGAGCAGGAAATGCGTGACTTTTTTAGGTCTTGGCAATAAATGGAAATACGTTCAAGTAAACTATTCAAACAGCAGGTAGTCGCTTTATTAAGTTATTTAAAAGTTACTTATGGGTTCTCTCTAGCTTCTCGTGTTAAGGATGAGTTAGAAGAAAAGATATTTCTTTTGAAGGCTTTCCCGAATATGGGAACTATTGAGTTGCTTTTGGAAGAGGAGCCTTTGACTTATCGTTATCTTGTAGTCAAACATAATAAGATTCTCTATACTGTTGAAGATAATTATATTTTTATCCATTTATTATGGGATTGCAGGCAAGATTCTTATCGTTTGATTGGTTTAGTAAAAGAAGTTGATTAATATGTTGTTACCTTATTTGGAAGCGAACCGGATAGAAGCCGGATGTGATGAAGCCGGACGCGGATGTTTGGCCGGATCGGTATTTGCCGCTGCTGTTATTTTACCTCCTGATTTCAAGAACGAAGATTTGAATGACAGCAAACAGTTGAGCGAAAAGAAACGGTATGCCTTGCGCCCTGTTATAGAGAAAGAGGCAATAGCCTGGGCTGTCGGTATCGTTACTCCTGAAGAAATTGATAAGATAAACATACTGAAGGCTTCTTTTCTGGCTATGCACCGTGCCATCGACCAGTTGCAGGTAAGACCGGAGCATTTACTGATAGATGGAAATCGCTTTACTCCTTATCCCGATATAAATCATACGACAGTGGTGAAGGGGGATGGTAAATATCTGAGTATCGCCGCTGCCTCCATCCTTGCCAAAACTTATCGTGACGATTATATGGACGAACTAGCCAAAGAGTATCCGGATTATCACTGGACTGAAAATAAAGGTTACCCCACTAAAGCCCACCGTGAAGCAATCCGTGCAATCGGAATTACTCCTTATCACCGTAAAACATTTACTTTATTACCGGAACAATTAACATTGAATTTTTAGTTTTTATTCTTCATCTTTCAATTAATGCCATTGCACTGAGTAACCCCTATTTATTAGTAACACCGGCGGACCTGAAGGGTTCGATTATGAATAGCCTCCGGTGAAGCCGAAGGAATAGTGGTTTCCCTCCAGTGAGCCCCGAAGGTGTTCAATCATAGCTTGTTGTCGTTATTCGCCCCTTTCAGGGACGTGGTGTTTGGCGGATATCCGAATCCCCCGGCTTCACCGGGAGCTATTCACAGTTAGTCCCTTCGGGACATTCACCATAACCAAAAAGTGTTTAGTGCTCTCTTTGGGCTCTTTTTTTTAACATAGTTCACATAGGACTAGGTCTTTTAAGAAGATAAAGGGGCTTTTCTCTGCAAGAAAGAAGTAATTCATAGCCTTGTTTTATTAATTTTTGCATTAAAGTATGTTGTTTTTGCAAAAAATACTATATTTGCAATCGGTTTCTTAACCTAGTCCTATGTGAACTATGTTAATAATACCACTAGTGTTGATATTTTGAAAAACTTAGTTTGATAAAATATGCAGGTAAATCGATCTGATAGTTTGCTATTGGATTGTCTTCTTTGGATACTTCTAAGATATTAATGTTATTGTTGATTTTTAGAAAAAAAACGCTAATTGTCTGTTATGATATAAAACGCTAAAAAGCTCCTGTCATCTGTATTGAGGGAGATACTATACATCTAAAAAAGTCAATATAGAATTGTCTAACTTTTTATTCTTGGTTGATTATGAGGTACAATAGTAGCTAATAGAGGAGATAGAAGGATCGTTCCTTTTAACCTAATCCGTGAATAGTTTTTTTATTCAAGTTCTAATCGTTAATTAATTAAGTTATGAATAATTACACAAAGAAAGTTGCCTGCATGGCCATTCCTTTGTTTTGTCTTAATTTGACCATGGCGGCTGAAAGCAATCTTTCAGACCTTGATATCCGGAAAGCCGTAGCAATAGAGGAAGCTGCATCGGTAAATCAGAATACCCGCAAAGTGACTGGTGTCGTTAAAGATGAAAACGGGGAGCCGGTAATTGGAGCCAGTGTTGTTGAAGTAGGCACAACGAATGGTATTATGACAGATATGGACGGAAAGTTTGAATTGTCCGTCAAAGCTAACGGTTCATTACAAGTCTCTTATGTAGGTTTTGTAACCCAGACTATAAAACCTGGAAATAAAAACAATATTCAAATCATATTACAGGAAGATAACCAGGCATTGGACGAAGTGGTGGTTGTCGCTTTCGGTAAAAGTACGAAAGAGGCCTTCACCGGTTCTGCCGGTATAATGAAATCGGACGACCTTTTGAAAGCACAGGTTAGTAATCCGGCTCAGGCTTTGGCAGGGCGTGTAGCCGGTGTACAGCTAAGCAATTCATCTTCACAACCGGGTAGTTCGCCTTCTATTACAATTCGTGGTTTCGGTTCAATCTCTTCAGATACAGAACCTTTGATCGTTGTTGACGGTATGCCTTTCGATGGTGACCTGAACCTGATAAACTCGAACGATATCGAGTCGATGACCGTATTGAAAGATGCAGCATCTAATGCTTTGTATGGTGCCCGTGGTGCCAATGGTGTTATCATGATTACTACAAAGAAAGGTAAGAATGGTGATGCAAAAGTATCAGTTGATGCCAAATGGGGGGCTAACTCGAATGGTCTCCAGAA
Source organism: Parabacteroides caeci (assembly GCF_023656795.1). Classification (NCBI taxonomy): domain Bacteria; kingdom Pseudomonadati; phylum Bacteroidota; class Bacteroidia; order Bacteroidales; family Tannerellaceae; genus Parabacteroides; species Parabacteroides caeci. Next base: position 11,083 of record NZ_JAMOKT010000005.1, on the reverse strand, counting down.
TTATAAAACGACAAACGCCCAGCAGTTCTACGAAACTTATTACAAGATGTTGTATAACTATTATATAACTGAACCGGGCGGTTCTATGTCGGCAACAGATGCTCATGCTTTGGCAAATCAGCATCTGACAAATTCATCCAGTGGTGTCGGTCCGGGTTATATGATATATACGGTTCCTGAAGGACAAGACTTTATTCAACAGGGTGGCGTAATGAATCCGGGAGCGACTATGGGAGCACTTTATGATTATAATGGTCAGAAATTCTGGTTGCAGGCCGATGACTGGGAAGAGATCGGGTTGCAGAACGGCTTCCGTCAAGAGTATAACGTATCGGTATCCGGTGCTTCCGAGCGTATAAACTATTATACCTCTATAGGATATTTGGATCAGGACGGTATCCAGGAAGGGTCCATGCAAAAACGTTTAACTGCACGTGCAAAATTGGATTACCAAGCAAAGAAATGGTTGAAAGTCGGTGCAAACTTCAACTATACAAAATATAATTACAGCCAGACGTCCGAAGGTACGATCGGTACTGGAACCATCTGGAGTACAATAAAGAGCCAGGCTCCTATTTACCCTGTTTATCTCCGGGATGCGAACAAGAATATTATGATCGACCAGTGGGGAGAGAAAATGTATGACTTTGCACAAGCTTATGATCTGACTCGTGCAGGCGGTGTAGGAGGTAACTGTATCTTCTCTAACAAATACCGTTCGGATGAAACAACAGGTAATTCTTTTATTGCCAGTGGTTATGCAGATATTAATCTGACTCAGGATCTGACATTCACGTTTAATGCCAATGCATATGATTATGATCGTCGTTATACCTATGCAACCAGTCCTTTTGTCGATTACTATACCAGTTCTTCTGATAATGGTTACCTCTCGAAAGCATCTTACCGTACTTTCACTTATAATACGCAACAGTTATTGAATTATAACAAGCAGTTCGGTAAACATGATGTCGGAGCAATGGTCGGTCATGAATATTATAATTACAAATATGAATCATTGAGTGCTTCCGGACGTAATTTCGGAATCGATGGAACACGTGAACTGGCTACTCTTTTGAATTTGAATAATAATCCGTACTCTTATTCAAATTCCTATAATAATGAAGGTTACTTCTTCCGCGCCATGTATAACTACGATGCGAAGTACTTCGGTTCGGTATCTTATCGTCGTGATGCTTCTTCACGTTTCGCGAAAGAACACCGTTGGGGTAACTTCTGGTCGGTCGGCGGAGCTTGGCTTATTTCAAAAGAGGCTTTCTTCAATGCTCCCTGGGTAAACTCCCTGAAGCTGAAAGCGTCTGTCGGATCGCAGGGTAATGACAATATCGGTGATTATTTGTATGCCGATTCTTACAAAGTGGTAAATAATGATGATCAGGCTGCTTACCAGTGGCGTCAGAAAGGTTCCGGTGATATTACCTGGGAAACCAATACAAACTGGAATATAGGAACAGAATTTGATCTTTTCGGCGGACGCCTAAGTGGTAGCTTGGATTATTTCTATCGGAAAACCAGTGATATGTTGTTTTCTTTGAATACACCTCCCTCTATTGGTTACACTAGTTATTTCGTTAACTTGGGTGATATGCGTAATGCCGGTCTTGAACTGGTTTTACAGGGTACCCTGATCAGTAATAAGGATTTCAAATGGGATGTTAACTTCAATATTTCTCATGTAAAGAATAAAGTATTGACTTTACCGGATGCAATCAAAACAACAAAAGTAGACGGACATAACGGTTATGTCAATCTGGATAAATCGTTTGTATCCAAATACAAATATTTTGTGGCAGAAGGTCTTTCACTGTATACTTGGTACTTGCCTAAATTTGCCGGTCTGGATCCTGAAACAGGAGAATCTTTATTCTATAAAGATATTCTTGATGAGGCAGGAAATGTCACAGGACAGGAAACAACCAAGGATGCAAGTCAGGCAACCGATTATCTGATTGGTGATGCTCTTCCTTCTTTCTATGGTGGTTTGGGTACTTCATTATCCTATCGTGGTTTTGACTTCTCTATCAACTTGAACTATCAGTTGGGGGGAAAGGCTTACGACTATACTTATCAGACATTGATGCACACAAGTACCACTACGTCTACAACCTGGCATAAGGACATCTTAAATGCCTGGTCACCGGAAAATACAGGTTCAAGTGTTCCGCGTTTACAGTTTGCAGAAAAGTATTCACAGAATCCGCGTTCAGACCGCTTCATAACCAATGCAAGCTATCTGAATATCCAGAACATCAACTTGGGATATACATTGCCTTCCAGTCTGACACAGAAGTATAATATCCAGAATATACGTGTTTATTTCTCGGGTGAAAACCTGTTCTATTTCTCGGCACGGCAGGGATTCGATCCTCGATATACATTGAAAGGATATAGTAATCCGGAACTTTATTCTCCGATACGTACTATCTCGGGTGGTATTTCATTGACATTCTAAACACTAAAAAGAAAACATCATGAAGAAATATAAGATTTTATTGGCTACTGCGGCTCTTTTGGGGCTAAGTAGCTGTATCGAAGAAACATTGCCGACAGAATATGTGCTGAATGACCAAATTCAAGCATCGGAATCGGCTTTACAGGGGATGGTCAACTCTATTTATACTTCGATGGGCGGGTATATAAATGATGACGGTGGCATAGAAATGATTTCGTATGGTAGTATGCGTGCCATGCTTGAACATAGTACGACCCAGTTTGTTTGTTCTGGTGCGAATGGGTATAACACCATGGGAGCTTATTGCTATGGAGCGATCAGTGCTACAGGTTCCAATCGAGGATTGTATCCTTCTTATCTCTACTATTCTTATATTAAGAATGTAAACGACATTATCGGGATGATCGATGTAAACGATTTGGATGATACGAAAAAGGGATATTTGGGCGTCAGCTATGCTTACCGTGCACTTTATTATCTGGACCTGGTTCAGATTATGGAATACAAGAAACCAACCGATAGCCGTTACAGTTATGTAAGTCCTGAAAATGACTTGACGAATCTGGGGGTGCCTATCGTAACAGAGAAGACAACATCGGAAGAGGCTTCCAACAACCCGCGTGCAACAGTGGATGCAGCCTACGATTTGATATTGAGTGACCTGCAACAGGCAGAAACATATCTGAACGGATATACCCGTACTGATAAAACCCAGCCAAACCTGGCGGTTGTGTATGGTTTGTATGCCCGTACATATGCTAATCTGGCTTCTCGTGTGAAAACATCCGCTACCTATAAAGACGAAGCATCCTATTGGCAGAAATCCGGTGAATATGCAGATAAGGCTATTTCTGTAGCCGGTTGTACTCCATTGACAGAAGCAGAGTGGACTGACCCGGTTAATGGTTTTAACAATCGTAACTCTCAGAATTCATGGATGTGGGCGACTTCTATTTCCGAAGGTAACACCACTGCTGCTACGGGAAACAATCAGTCATTCTCTTTTGCTATGATCTTCGGAACAGAAACGACTTTCAGTGTGTATGGTTGGCGTGTCGGTCGTTCACTCGATCGTAAATGGTACGAACGCCTTTCGGACAACGACTTCCGTAAGAAATCATGGTTGGATCCCAGCTTTTTCTATGAATCGAAAAATCAGAAAGAGGGTGAGCCGTATTTGGTGGAGAGAGATGCTGATGGTAAGTTCATTAATAACAAATGGGCATTGAACGATGTAAGTACAAGTACTACTCAAAGTGATTGGAGTGATGATTATTCTGGATTCGGTCCTGATAAATATCAATATAAGTACAACAGTTCTGCCTCATGGATTCGTTCACGTATCAATTCGTCCAACGGTTTCCAGTCATGGCCGTGGTTGTATGTAAATATGAAATTCCGTCCGCATAACGGAGACTATCGTACTCATACCATCGGCGGTGCAGTCGATTATCCGATCATGCGTATTGAGGAAATGTATTTCTTGAAAGCTGAAGCGGCACTTCATACATCGGGAGTACCTGCGGCAGCAAAAGCATTGGAGGATATTGTGAAAACACGTAATTCCGCTTATACCTGTACAGCTACTACTGCCGATGCATTCCTGGATGAATATGTTTTCCAGAAAGGTATCGAGTTCTGGGGTGAGGGAATTAATTATTTTGATGCTAAACGTTTGGAAGTTGGTATCCACCGTGCTTACAAAGGTTCCAACTGTGAACGTTATCAGCATTGTATTGATATGGATGGTGCCTATGTAGGTTGGACTCCGGGCTGGAACCAGGCTGAATTGAATGCCAATCCTGCCATCTTCCATTATAATAATCCGTATACGAATCCGACGACTTATTATGTATTTAAGTCTAATGATGAGCTTAGGCCGTATTATGGTACCGAAATCACTGAATAAGAAGGGTTATTTGAAATAGTAGAAAGGTATGTCGCGGTTGTCGGCATACCTTTTTTATTTGAATTATCCTTGTTCTTTTGTCCGGAAAGCCAGTGCGTACATTCGCATTTGCTTGACCATAGCCACCAGGCCGTTTGAGCGGGTAGGGGAAAGGTGCTCCTTCAATCCGATCTGCTCAATGAAATAAAGATCGGTATCCAGGATCTCCTGCGGAGTATGGCCGGACAGGACGTTGATCAGTAAGGATACGATACCTTTTACAATCACAGCATCGCTTTCGCCTTTGAATATAATTTTGCCGTCCTCGTAGTCTGCCTGAAGCCATACACGGCTCTGGCAACCTTCGATCAGGTTACTTTCTGTTTTATACTTTTCTTCCAGCGGGGGAAGTGAGTTGCCTAAATCGATCAGCAACGCATACTTGTCCATCCAGTCGTCGAAGGCTGAGAACTCTTCAATAACGTTATCCTGAAGTTCGTTGATAGTCATCGTTTGTATTATTTCTTTTGTCGGTTATATATTACTTCCAGAACCGTTTGCCCTACCGCTTTAAGGGTTTCGCGGTCGATATTTTCCATATTGTCCTTTTGTGTATGCCAGTACCAACCGAAACCGCTTTTGCTGTCAGGGTCGTAGTTGATAATGTCGATACAAGGGATATTGCGTCCTTTGATCACATATTCGTGATCATCGGTGATGGCGCCGCCTGTCGCATTGATGAAATACCTGCCGTATCCGAGGTTGCGTGCCGTGCTCCATACCATTTCCACAATGTTGCCAGCCTTGCTCAATGAAGTCTGTTCCTTGAAGAAAGTGGCGTTTTTAGCTCCGACCATATCCAGCAGGATACCGAAGTCGGCGCGGTAATTGGGTACGTGCGGATTCTTTGCCCAAAACTGGGTCCCCAGGCACCAGGTGTCGGGTTTATAATCGTCTACAAACTCCGGTGTACCGTAATCTTCAGCATCAAAGAAGATGATGTCAATACCTACTCCGGGATCTTTTTGCCCGATCTGCCGGGCTATTTCAAGCAAAGCTCCTACACCGCTGGCTCCGTCGTCGGCTCCGTCGATCGCTTTGCGATGATTAGCCGGGTCGGGATCGTGGTCGGAATAAGGACGCGAATCCCAATGGGCGAAGAGCAGGATACGTTTATCGTTTTCCGGGTTGAAAGAGCCGATGATGTTTTTGGCTTCCAGTCCGGTATTGTCGTAGGCGGTAAGCATGGCTTCCTGTTCGTATACTTTGGCCCCGAAACGTTTCAGTTCGGAGGCGAGATAGTTGCCGCATGCTTTATGGGCATCGGTGTTCGGTACGCGCGGGCCGAATTTAACCTGGTTTTCAACATAAACATAGGCGCTGTCGGCATTGAAAGAAGGCGTTGTTGTTGTCATTGGCGTCTGGCTGACTGTCGTTACTTCCTGTTGCTGGTTCTTTGCCTGGCTACAGGCGAGCAATGAAAAAGCAAATAGAGCTATATACAAAACGTGCATCATATCTGTTAGTATTTCTTTATTATCATCCGTTATAGGCCGACTGCACACGTGACATGACACGCAGCAGGTTGCCTCCCCATATCTTTGCAATATCATTCTCTTTGTAGCCGTCTTTCAGAAGGCGCAGGGTGATATTGATAAGTTCGTTACTTGCCCGGCATCCGATCAGTTCGCCGTCGCCGTCGAAATCGGAGCCGATACCCACATGGTTGATACCGATCAGGTCCACTATATGATTAATGTGGCGTATGGCATCGGTAAGCGATGCTTTTTCAGCATCTTCATTGATGAAGCCTTTATAAAGGCATACTTGTACTACGCCTTGTTTTTCGGCCAGTGCTTTCAGTTGCTCATCTGTCAGATTGCGCGGATGGTTGCACAGGGCGCGTGCCGAAGAATGTGAAGCGATGATCGGTTGTGTACTGACTTCCAATGCGTCGTAGAAGGTACTTTCGGCAGCGTGCGACACATCTACCAGGATGCCCAGCCGGTTCATTTCGGCAACCACTTCTTTTCCGAAAGGACTTAGTCCGCCCCATTCTGCTTCTCCGCGGGCAGAGTCGCATATGTCGTTGTTCCCGTTGTGGCAAAGCGTGATATAGCTGACGCCCAGTTCTTTGAAACGGGCTATGTTTCGAATATCTTTACCTATGGCATAACCGTTTTCCAAACCCAGCATGATCGCTTTCTTGCCGGCATCTTTCGTTACCCATACTTCCTGTGAAGTCCGGGCGATGTTCATTCTGCCGCGGTTAATTTCCATTTGGCGATGAATTTCGTTCAGCCGGTTCATGGCAAAATCGGTTGCCTGCTGCAATGATTCGTCATCCCGTTTGCCTTGCGGGATATAAGCGACCATGATCGCAGCGTCGACCATTCCTTCTTCCATCAGTGGCAGGTTTACTTTGCCTCCCTCTTTCAATCCGATATTGAACTGGCCGGGGAAGATCATCGGTGTGTCCGTATGAGAATCGAGTATGACGTTCCGGCTATGGATGCGTTTTGCTTCCTTAAACAGGCGAGCCGTTTCCACATGATGTCTGAACAGTTCGAGCATAAGTTCGTCGTCGTTGGCTGCCATTGCTTCGGGATGCCATTGCACGCTGAAGATCTCTTTTTCGGGATGCTCCATGGCCTCGTTGATACCATCCGGGGCAACTGCCGTTTCTTTAAACTCGGGTGCGATATCTTTGACTGCCTGATGATGGAAAGAGTTGACGAATATATCCGGTTCTTTCTTTAACAGATCGAACAGGCGCGAAGAAGTATCGGTGATCCGTATGGAATGGGAAGCCTGTTCGCGCGGCATCGTCTGGCTGTGCTTGAACAGTGTGGCTTCGTGTTGTGAATGGATATCCTGGTACACGGAACCGCTGAAGGCTACATTGATAAGCTGGTGGCCGCGGCAAATACCCATGACGGGTAACTGGCGATTAGTTGCCAGCCTGAGCAAGATCAGGTCGAACTCGTCGCGGAAAGTATCCACGTCCTGTAATTGCGGAACGGGTTCCTCTCCGACATAAAGCGGGTTGATATCTCCGCCGCCGCTCATCAGCAGTCCGTCCAGTCCGGATACGATTGCCGTAAGTGCTTCCATATCTGTAATGACAGGGATCAGCACCGGTGCGCCTCCTGCTTTCACTACGGATTGCACATAGGTCTCGGCTATACAGGAAAGTCCGTCTTTCCGGTTTGAAGATATTCCTATGCGGGGAGGCTGAAGTTTTTCTTTTTTCGGACTGAAATTGTCAACTTCCCTGAATAAGGCTTCTAAACTCGGACGACGGACTTGATAATTCATAACTATACTTTTTAATTGACAATTGAAATTGACAACTGACAATTATAGATAGTTGCTAATAAATTGTCAATTGTCTATTGTTAATTGTCCGCTGATTAAGCGTCAATATTTGCATAAGTTGCATTCTCTTCGATAAACTCGCGGCGCGGACCTACTTCTTCACCCATTAACATGGCAAAAATCTGGTCTGCTTCTGCTGCGCTGTCGATCGTGATCTGCTTCAACGTACGGTTTTCAGGATTCATGGTCGTATCCCATAACTGGTGGTCGTTCATTTCTCCCAAACCTTTGTATCGTTGTGTATGGATCTGGTTCTCGTTACCTCCACCATATTTATCGATGAATGCCTGGCGTTGTTGTTCAGTCCAGCAGTATTCTTCGACTTTACCTTTTTTACAGAGGTAAAGGGGAGGAGTCGCCAGATAAACATATCCGTTTTCGATCAGGGCACGCATTCTGCGGAAGAAGAAAGTAAGAATCAATGTGGCAATGTGGCTTCCGTCCACGTCGGCATCGGTCATGATGATTACCTTGTGGTAGCGGAGCTTGCTCAGATTCAATTCCTTCGGATCTTCCTCTGTACCAATAGTAACACCCATTGCACGGAAGATGTTCTGGATTTCTTCACTTTCGAATACTTTGTGGTCCATTGCCTTTTCTACGTTCAGGATCTTACCACGAAGCGGCAGGATAGCCTGAAACACACGGTCGCGGCCCTGTTTAGCCGTACCGCCTGCCGAGTCCCCTTCGACCAGGAATAATTCGCAGATTGCAGCGTCTTTCGAAGAACAGTCAGCCAGTTTACCGGGCAGACCGCCACCAGTCATCGGCGATTTGCGCTGAACCAGTTCACGTGCTTTACGGGCAGCCTGACGTGCTTGTGCTGCCAGAACAACCTTTTCTACAATTATTTTGGCTTCTTTCGGATGCTCTTCCAGATAGTAAGTAAGTGCTTCTCCGATGGCCTGGTCTACGGCACCGGTCACTTCACTGTTACCCAGTTTTGTTTTTGTCTGTCCTTCAAACTGCGGTTCGGCCACTTTGATAGAGATAACGGCTGTCAGACCTTCGCGGAAGTCATCGCCTTGGATCTCTACTTTTGCTTTTTCCAGCAACTTGGAGTCTTCAGCATATTTCTTCAGTGTACGTGTCAGACCACGACGGAAACCGGCGAGGTGCGTACCACCTTCAATCGTATTAATATCATTTACATAGGAGAACACGCTTTCGTTGAAAGATGTGTTGTATGTCATGGCTACTTCAACAGGAATACCCTGCTTTTCTGTAACGATATGGATAACGTCAGGAATCAGGGATTCTTTGGAACGGTCTACGTAACGGACGAACTCTTTCAATCCTTCTTCCGAGCGAAATACTTCCGACTTATAAGAACCGTCTTCTTTCGTTACACGCTTGTCCGTCAATGTCAGGCTGATACCTGCATTCAGAAAAGCAAGTTCGCGTAAGCGGGTAGCCAATATATCGTATTTGTATTCAGTAACAGTAAAGATACTGCCGTCCGGTTTGAAAGAGATAGTCGTTCCAGTCGTATCGGCTGTACCGACAACTTCTACACCGTGCAACGGTTTACCACAAGAGAATTCCTGCATATGGATTTTACCTTCACGGCGGACTTCTGCTTTCAGGTAAGTGGAAAGTGCGTTTACGCAGGAAACACCCACACCGTGCAGACCTCCGGATACCTTATAGGTACCTTTGTCAAATTTACCACCGGCGTGTAGAACGGTTAATACTACTTCCAGGGCAGATTTGCCTTCTTTCTCATGAATACCTACCGGTATGCCACGGCCGTCGTCTGTTACTGTGATAGAGTTATCTTCGTTTATAACTACGTCGATCTGGGAACAAAATCCGGCTAGTGCTTCGTCAATAGAGTTGTCAACAACTTCATACACCAGATGGTGCAGACCTTTTTCGCTAGTGTCGCCAATGTACATGGACGGCCTTTTTCGTACTGCTTCTAACCCTTCAAGTACCTGAATACTGTCCGCAGAGTATTCTCCGGAAGCATTCTTCATTTCTTCACTCATGAGTTTCTATCCTTTAAAATCACTAAATTTCTATATATCTAAAAATGCTAACAAATGTAGTGAAAATAATTGACTTAGATGGTACAAATGTAGTGAAAATAGCAAAAAAAGCAGGGTGGAGAAAGTGTGATGGGAGGTATAAAAACAAAGCAGTCGGGTCACAATTGATCCGACTACTTCTGTAAAGTAGCCCATAGGGGAATCGAACCCCTCTTTCAAGAATGAAAATCTTGCGTCCTAACCGATAGACGAATGGGCCATCTGGGTTAAAAAAACCGGGCGTTAAAGTCCGGCTTATACTATATAAGTATAACCTATTCCTTATGCAAGTTTGTTAACGTGCTTTGTCAATTTGGATTTCAGGTTGCCAGCTTTATTCTTGTGAATAACGTTTTTCTTAGCAAGCTTATCCAACATAGAGCACACCTTCGGTAACAGAGTCTGAGCTTCGTTTTTGTCTTCAGTGGCACGCAAAACACGCATTGCATTTCTAGCAGTTTTTGCATGATATCTGTTCTGCAAACGTCTTGCGTTAGTCTGTCTGATCCTTTTGATTGATGACTTGTGATTTGCCATTTCTTAGCTATTCTTTATTGAATTTTTTAATCTTGTTTATTGTAGCCCATAGGGGAATCGAACCCCTCTTTCAAGAATGAAAATCTTGCGTCCTAACCGATAGACGAATGGGCCATCATGTCAAAGTTCTCACTTTCAGCGTTCTGGGATTGTTGATTTCCCGATTGCGAGTGCAAAGATAGATGTTCTCCCTGAACTACCAAAACATTTCAAGGGAAAATTTAATAGATATTCCTGTTTTAACTTCTATTTAGAACTTATGTCCTGTAAATGTATTTCGAGAGCCTTGACGGAAATGTTTATTTCCCAGATACATACGCATAGGGAAGCGGCCAGCAGCAGCAGTGCGACACCGAATATCCAGGCAGCAATGATTTGCCATGAAATATAGATAAAGAACATGGAAATTACGCAAAGGAGCAGACTGAGTATCCCGAGTATCTGCATCGAACGGGTCAGGTAAAGCCGTTTGCGGAGGTTTGCAATCTGTGCAATATCTTTCGGGTCGTGTGTCTGCTGGTGTTTTTCTTTCAATGCGCGGACCACGCTGGCGTACGACAGGAAACGGTTGGTGTAGGCCAGTAATATTAATGATATGGCTGAAAACAAAAGCGACGGGGTAGTAAGATCTAACATAACTCAAATGTATTTATACACTAGTGTCCCGTTAAAATCGGGACGAGTTATTAATTAATCAAATAATCCCGGAATAAGGGGATTAAATTGTTCTTTGACATCATTGAAATTAGTCTTATTAAACAGCTCTTGTAAATGCGT
>NZ_JAMOKT010000049.1:0-57467 GCF_023656795.1 Parabacteroides caeci | reverse complement strand
AACATGAATCTTATTCCATTTTTTTACTGGTTCACTCTTTGTCTTCCTTTCTTTCAATGGTTTGACATATTACAAATCTATCTTTTTTATCTTATCGAAATTCTATCTGCCAAAACTAAGGTTTTTTTTAATTTCACTGACGAAAAAAATAAAGAAGAGATAATATATAGAAATCATTTTTAGATAAATGTGCCCTAAGATACTTAATAGCCAGGTAAATATGACTTTCTACCGTACGCTGTGGGATTTGGAGACGCTCGGATACTTCCTTTGCCTTTAAGCCTTCAATATAAGTAAGAATAAATACCTCACGCCGCTGGGTTGGCAATTTTTCTAGTAAATTATGTAGTTGCTCGTAAAAATCTTTTGAATAAATTTCTTCCAAGACAGACGCATCTGAACGTAACAGGACATTATACTCTTCCAGATATGCGCTCTCTATCTGAAGATTATATTTGTCGGCAGACTGTGTTTTTCTATAATAATCAATACAGCGGGTATAAGCCGACTGAAACAGATAAGAATGAAACCCTTCTCCGGCGTATAGCTTTTTTCGATTTTCCCAAACATGCAAGAAAACATCCTGAACGACATCTTCCGCTACTTCCTGTTCCACCATAGCTGCGACATACGCCATAACACGGGGATAGTAATGACGAAACAAGCTGTTGAAAGCCTCACGGTTCCCTTCTCTTAACTGACTTAATAAAGAAACATCAAACATAAATATATTCAATTTATAAAGAAAGCTCTAAGTTTGCAGTAGCGTGAAGCATACTGGATAATATATAACACTTCTACGTTTTTAGTACGCCTGACAAAGGTAATATCAAAATAAATAAAAATAAAGGTTGCATAAAAAATATTCAGAATCTGTTTTGAATTTATTGTCAGGTTTCATTGTAGAAAGATTTGGACTATCAAAACGTGTATTTCATGCAACTCTTCTTAAACTTACATCTCCCCAAAATATCAATTTGATCTATTAATCCACAACAATCTATCACAAAGTTCATTATATAGCCATTTCTATATCTGATGTATTTGATAGATTGATTGAATCAGGAAAAGAATAGTTACAATATTTAACACATTTACTATTAATATCAATTCCAAGATCTCGTTTTAAATAAATTTGAACTTCGTTTAAAACGAGATTATTTTCCTTTTAAACAAAATTGAGGTTCGTTTAAAAGGAAATTTTTGTTAATTACAGTTGAATTTAGCCGTTTTTGGATGGTTTTATCACTTGAAATGCATGTTTTTTAGCAGAATTATTTTCTGGAAGAGATAAAAACATACATACAATTCAAACAACACATTCACATGTATACAACTTCATTCACTCACTTTATCTATTTTATATCGATGAAACAAAGCAAAAAGGCACACCAAAATCATAAAAATCAAAATAAAGACACTTTCAATCTTCTTTAGAATCGAATAAAAAACAATATACCCAAGCCCTGATACATACAACCTGCTGGCGACAGAGGTAAAATGACATTTTGATAAACAGAGTCAAGGATGACGGTAAAGACAATTGAATCTGGATATAAAGGATATTATACAAAAGATCATTTAACCTATTAAGAAAAGACGATATTTGTCATAACAAAGAAAGATGATATGGAAAGAATTTCAGTTACTGATTTTGGGCCTATCCAACATGCGGAGATAAAGCCGTTCTGTATTTTGATTGGACATACTTCAAGTGGGAAAAGCACAATGGCCTTTCTTATCCTGATTATATTTTCTTAAATATATTCGATACCTTTGTCCCCAAACGAATAAAAAGCAAAGAATATGAATTATTACGAACTGAAATTCACCTATGAATCGCCTATCGAGGCAACAATCATCAGTGATGTACTGGCGTCCGAACTGGGCGAAATCGGTTTCGAGAGTTTTACCGAAGACGAAGACGGCTTGCTGGCTTATGTATCCGACCAATTATATAATGTAAAAGCATTACAGGATAAACTGAATGAATTTCCGCTGGAAAACGTAACCATCCGGTACACCGAACAACTGGTGGAAAGCAAGGACTGGAACGAAGAATGGGAAAAAAACTATTTCAAGCCCATCCGTATCGGTAACGACTGCATCATCCGCGCTTCTTTCCACGAACCGGAACCGGGCTATACATATAATATTATAATAGACCCGAAAATGGCTTTCGGTACAGGCAATCACGAAACGACTTACCTGATGATCAGCGAAATGCTGAAACTCGATCTGGAAGGCAAAGACCTGCTGGATATGGGATGCGGAACAGCCGTACTGGCCATCCTGGCAAAAATGAAACACGCCAATAAAGTAGTCGGAATCGACATCGACGAATGGGCTTACAACAACGCGCTGGAAAATACTCGGTTGAACCATACGGAAGATATACAGATTGCCTTGGGCGGCGCCGAACAAATCCCCGCATTCGGTACATTCGATATTGTATTCGCCAATATCAACCGCAACATCCTGCTGAACGATATTAACCGGTATGCCGCCTGCATGAAACCGGGAGCCACCCTTTTCATGAGCGGATTCTATACTGAAGACATTCCCGCCATCCAGGCAGAGTGCGAACGCAACGGATTGAAATTCACTTTCCACGCAGAGAAAAACAATTGGGTTGCCGTTAAGACACAGAAGCTATAACTTTATTTAACAGTAAAAGTTAACACAGAAGTAAACTATCATTCGAATAAAAGCGTTATTTTAGTAAACACATTTAAATGTAAGAGTTATGAAAAATGTAGATTCTAAATTATTACTAGGTTTGGTAGTTGGTGCAGCAGTTGGTGCAGCAGTTGGATATCTGGCAGCTACCGATAAGAGAGAACAGTTACTGGAAGAATTGAACGGTGTAGTTGGAAAAGTAAAAGAAGGCTTTAATTCCGCTCTCGCCAAGTACAAAGAAGGTAAAACTGAAGTTGTAAAAGCTACCGAAGAAATCGTAGCTGAATAATTATTTATGGAAAAAGATTCAGGAAAAATCTTTCGTGAGCTGAAAGATGATGTTTCAACTTACGTAGAATTAAAGCTTGAACTTTTAAAGTTAAGCACATACGAAAGAAGCGGCCAACTGATCGCCATTCTTTCGTATGGCCTAATTTTATTGTTTCTGGCTTTCTTTGCCATCCTGTTCATATTCCTGGCATTAGGGTTCTTTATGGGTGATATCTTCGGTTCGATGGGAACCGGCTTTGCTTTCGTGGCAGTGTTATATCTCCTATTGATCGGGCTCATTATAATGAATAAAGGCAGAATCTGCAACACGGTATTGAACGTAGTGATTGCAGCATTAAACGGTAATGACGAAAAAGATGATGCAACAGATACAAAACAAGCCACTGACGCCACTGGAGAAACTGATTTCTGACAAGGAAAGAATCCGGAAGCAATGTGTTATACAGGAACAAAAGCTGAATGACGACTTTTCTTATATCCAGGAAAATGCAGGCAGCCTTTTGATATCCGGTTTCACCACCTTACTATTTCCCAACACTAAATCAAAAAAAACAGAATCTACAGAAACAGCAACAGCCAGCCAGCCGGTAACCCCGATCGGTTTCTCGGATTATCTGAGTATCGCACAAGGCCTGCTGCCCGTAGCCTGGGATGTAATCCGCCCATTCTTGCTGACATGGGGAATCAGAAAGGCTCAAAGCTGGTTTACAAACCTTCTGTTTAAGAAAAAGAAATAACTCCTAACATTTAATTTATGTTAGAGGGCATATTTTTCTCACATTAATAAAGGTAGAATAAAAAAACATGACTAAATTTGCAGTCGTTAAAAACAAGGATAAAATGAAACGTAATTTGATTCTCTTTATGGCATTCACCGCAATGCTGACGATATTGGCTTCATGCGCAACTCCTTGTGGCTGTTAAATGGATTTTATGTAATATTTTTAATAAACCCATAAAAGTTTTATTACAATGATTAAAGTAGGTATTAACGGTTTCGGCCGTATCGGACGTATGGTGTTCCGCGCTGCAGTTAAAAACTTCGGCAATGATATTCAGATCGTAGGTATCAACGACTTGTTGGATGCTGATTACTTGGCATACATGCTGAAATATGACTCAGTACACGGTCGTTTCGATGGTACAGTTGCTGTAGAAGGTAACAACCTGGTTGTAAACGGTAACAAAATCCGTTTGACTGCAGAAATGGATCCTGCTAACCTGAAATGGGACGAAGTTGGTGCTGAAGTTGTAGTTGAATCTACAGGTTTCTTCCTGACAGACGAAACTGCTCGCAAACATATCCAGGCTGGTGCTAAGAAAGTTATCATGTCTGCTCCTTCTAAGGACGCTACTCCTATGTTCGTTTATGGTGTTAACCACACAACTTACGCAGGACAGGACATCATCTCTAACGCTTCTTGTACTACTAACTGCTTGGCTCCTATCGCTAAAGTATTGAACGACAAGTTCGGTATCGTTAAAGGTTTGATGACTACAGTTCACGCTGCTACTGCAACTCAGAAAACAGTAGACGGTCCTTCTAAGAAAGACTGGAGAGGTGGCCGTGGTATCCTTGAAAACATCATCCCTTCTTCTACAGGTGCTGCTAAGGCTGTAGGTAAAGTTCTGCCGGTATTGAACGGTAAACTGACTGGTATGGCTTTCCGCGTTCCGACTTCTGACGTTTCTGTTGTTGACCTGACAGTAGTTCTGGAAAAGGCTGCTACAATGGACGACATCAAAGCTGCTATGAAAGAAGCATCTGAAGGCGAATTGAAAGGTGTACTGGGTTACACAGAAGATGCAGTTGTTTCAACTGACTTCCGTGGTTGCTCTAACACTTCTATCTTCGACGCTAAAGCTGGTATCTCTTTGGATGACAACTTCGCTAAGATCGTTTCTTGGTATGACAACGAATGGGGTTATTCAAACAAAGTTTGTGAAATGGCTCGCGTTATCGCTGGTAAGTAATCAAATACAAATCAGTATATGGAAGCCGTCCTCCGCAAAGGGGACGGCTTTTTTTATTATCTTTGCTCCATAATGAGAACATATCAACTTATAACGATACTAGGCCCGACCGCTTCCGGTAAAACGCCTTTTGCCGCAGCGCTGGCCGACCGGCTGGATACGGAGATCATCAGTGCCGATTCACGCCAGATTTACCGTGGCATGGATATCGGTACCGGGAAAGACCTGGCCGATTATACAGTGAACGGTAAAGTAATCCCCTATCATCTGATCGATATCTGCGATCCGGGATATAAATATAATGTATTCGAATATCAGCATGACTTCTTCCGTGCTTACCAGAACGTACAAGAAAAAGGCAAGCTCCCTATCCTTTGCGGTGGAACCGGCATGTATATCGAAGCGGTATTGAAAGGATACAAGCTGCTGGATGTTCCCCAAAATCCGGAGTTAAGGGAGTCTTTGCAAGGCAAGTCGCTGGAAGAACTGGAAAAAATACTAGCCGGTTACAAAGTATTGCATAACAAGACAGACGTAGATTCCGCACAAAGGGCGATACGGGCCATCGAGATTGAAGAATATTATAAAACCGAGGCCCCCGATGCAAACGAATATGATCCGATCAACAGCCTGATCATTGGCATAAACATTGATCGGGAACTGCGACGCGAAAAAATATCCAGACGTCTGCGTGCCCGTCTGGAGGAAGGCATGGTAGACGAAGTAAAAGGCATCATTGCCTCCGGCGTCAAACCGGAAGACCTCATTTATTACGGATTGGAGTATAAATATCTCACACTATACATCATTGGTGAACTTTCTTACGAAGAAATGGTTTCCCAATTAGAAATAGCCATCCACCAGTTTGCCAAACGTCAGATGACCTGGTTCCGCGGAATGGAACGCCGGGGTTGCACGATCCATTGGATAGATGCCACATTGCCGACAGAGGAAAAGATCAGGCAGACATTAGAGTTGTTGGAACAGGGATAATTCTATTTTGGAAATAATTGAACCAATATGGCAATGTGACAATTTAGAAATAATTGAACTATCCAACTGTCAAAGTGACTCATCTGTTACAGGTTCATTTGCCGTCTGCTTTAGCTGACGGTTTACAAGCTGATTCTTTTTTGGCTTTAGCCACATTTCTCTCAGATAGAAAGCTTTAAGAAATGGGACTAAAGTCCAGAGAGATAGATTCTTTACTAGTCCGTCAGCTAAAGCAGACGGCAAATAGACCTGTAATAGTCAAGTGAGGTTGATGACAGGATAGTTCAAATTTGATAAATTTTGAAACATAAACTCAAACAATTATGATAACAGTTAACGATTTTAAGAATAAAGATAATTTCTTCCTGATGGCGGGTCCTTGTGTGATCGAAGGGGAAGACATGGCGCTACGTATCGCCGAAAAGGTTATCGGCATCACCGAGAAGCTGAATATTCCATATATCTTCAAAGGTTCATACCGCAAGGCAAACCGTTCCCGCCTCGATTCATTTACCGGGATCGGCGATGAGAAAGCCTTAAAGATTTTACGCAAAGTAAGCGAAACATTCAACGTCCCGACCGTTACAGATATACATGAAACCCATGAAGCTGCCATGGCTGCCGAATATGTAGATGTCTTGCAAATCCCGGCTTTCCTTTGCCGTCAAACGGACCTGCTTGTCGCCGCCGCACAAACCGGAAAGATCGTCAACATCAAGAAAGGACAGTTTCTTTCTCCCGGAGCCATGCAATTCGCCGTACAAAAGGTTGCCGATGCAGGAAATGACAACGTCATGATTACCGAGCGGGGAACCACATTCGGCTATACAGACCTGGTTGTCGATTACCGGGGCATCCCGCAAATGCAGGATTTCGGTTATCCGGTCATCATGGATGTAACCCACTCATTACAACAGCCCAACCAGACATCCGGCGTAACAGGCGGTCTGCCGGCATTGATAGAAACAATAGCCAAAGCCGCTATTGCTGTCGGCACCGACGGTCTCTTCATCGAAACCCATCCGGAACCGTCCAAAGCAAAATCCGATGGAGCCAATATGCTACAATTAGATTTGCTCGAAGGCTTACTGACACGTTTAGTTCGCATCCGTGAAGCAATCAAATAAATGTCATGACTTTTAAAAACAAAAGAAGGGACCTTCGTAACTGAAAGTCCCTTCTTTTGTTTTCAAAAGTCATATCTTCGTTATCCCATCTTACTTATCTTTCTCAGCTTATCCTCATCTATCAACTTGATCTTTCTACCGTCGATAGCAATGATACGCTCAGTTACAAATGTCGATAAGGTACGGATAGCATTGGAAGTAGTCATATTCGACAAGTTTGCCAAATCTTCACGAGACAGGTAAATACTCAATGTAGCCCCGTCTTCTTCCAGACCGTAACTATCTTTCAGGAATAATAAAGATTCCGCCAGACGACCCCGAATATGTTTCTGGGTAAGATTAACGGTACGTTCATCCGCCACTCCCAAATCAAACGATAACTGACGAATAAAAAACATTGCCAGATTGGGATTACCCATCAGCAAGTCCGTAACTATTGTCATCGGTATCAGACAAACAACAGATGCTTCAAATGCAGAGGCATTTGTCAGGTAATTCTCCTGAGCGAAATTAGCACGGTAACCGAAATACTGTACAGGTTTAATCATCCGGATGATCTGGCTGCGACCGCCGACACCTTCCTTAAAAATCTTTACCTTACCTCTCAGTAAGCACATCATGTCCCTTGGTTCGTCGCCCTCGCAATAGATCAACTCGTTACGTTTGAAATGCTGGATCGTCGAATTATTACGGAGAACTTCCCGCTCTTTGTCGGTCAGTACTCTCCATACTTCTGCTAAACTGGCCGATAGATCGACCTCTTCTTTTTGTTGCTTAACCACGACTGTTTTATAACATACTTATGAAGCACAAATGTACAACTTTTCTTTTGAAATAATAAAATGTTTAATACGATAAATTGTATTTATAATTACATTTTACTTTCTTTTACTACTAATTTGAATTTTATTCGTTACGTTTGCAGCAAAAGGGGTGATAATTTGTTGAAAAGATACGTTTTGATATTTGCTCTGATTTTATTGACTGTAAATGCTGCCGCCAAACAGGAAAGCACTTATAGAAGTAAAGTGTTGCCTGATTTAAAAGAAAAAACGGAATCGTCCGTAAAAGCGGATTCCATTATGAAAGAGGTAATTAAAAACGCCGAAAAATACCAGCATGTCCTTTCAAAGTACGAAGCGGAAATATATATAAAAGGGCGTACGGAAATACTGAAACAGAACTTTCTGATACGTTTCGCACATCATCTCTTCCCGGTCGACAGGAAAAACAAGGATATGATCTTCGAAATGGTAAGTGAATCGAAATTCAATGCCCCCAACAATTTCCTACACAACTTCCAGGCCGTAAACGGGAACAGTATCCCCAACAACAAGAAGCAGCAGGAAGCATTGAGTTTTCTGAACCTCAATGTCTATTCTTCCACCATATATAATGAAGGCATTATCACTCCTATGACCAACCAGGCTTCCAAATTCTATACATTCGACCTGGAAAGTGTCAGTGACACCAGCGGGCTCAGGATCTATAAGATACGGTTCATGCCTAAATTATGGAGCCAGAAGCTAATCTGCGGCGACCTGTATATCCGCGACCAATCCTGGATCATCGACAAGATAGATGTGAACGGACGTTTCGATTTTGCCGAATTCAACCTGATCATGACTTTCGGACGCGATTACCGCCGCTTTATCCTTCCGGATAAAGCCAGCCTGTATCTGCGCTACCATGTCCTGGGGAATGCCATTGCCACCAGCTACCATTCTTCTTTCAAATACAAAGCGGTGGAATGGGTGGAAGAAGATAACGAAACGCAAAGAAAAAGATCACTGGACCTGACCGGATATTATAAATTATCCTCAGATACGGTTCCCATCATTTCAGACACGACATTCTGGAACAAAGAACGCGATATTCCTTTGACAAAGGAAGAAGAGAGGTTATATCATGTCGCCAACAATACGAATGAACAGAAAATAGATTCTGCGAATATCACCAAATACCTGAAGCTGACAGAAAAGTTCACAAATACCATCAGCATGGACTATAAAACGACCCGCCTCAAATATTCAGGAATATTCAACCCGTTCCAACTGGGGTATTCAGGGCATAACGGAATAACGTACAGGCAACGTCTGCGCATCAGCAAGACTTTCGACAAAGACCGCCAGCTCCGTTTCCGCCCAGACGTCGGTTTCGTATTTAAGCGGAAAGAAATCTTTTTCACCGTGTCCGGAGACTGGGAATATCTGCCGGAGAAAAAAGGCATATTGAGCCTCTCGGTCGGTAATGGTAACCAGAGTTATTCTTCAGCCATTATGAAAGAGATAAACGAGCAGTTGAAAGATTCTACATTTAATTTCGATGACCTAAATCTGGAATATTTCAAACACTACTATGCTGAAATACGCAACAACATCGAACTGTTCAACGGATTCCAACTATGGACCGGCGTTTCCTACCACCGCCGGATACCGGTAAAAAAGAAAAGTGATATTTCAAATCCCGGAGAAGGGATAGAAGAAATCATCAACGATAACTATCATGATTTTACTCCCGTCGTCGGCTTTTCCTATACGCCACGCCAGTATTACTGGATGGACGGATATCGCAAAGAATATTTGTATTCCTATTATCCGACCATTTCAGTCGAATTTGCCCGTGCAATCCCCGGAGTAGGTAAAAGTTCCGGTGATTACGGACGGATCGAAGCGGATATTCACCAAAGCATTGCACTCGGTTTGTCCAGAAAACTCAATTATCACATCAGTGGAGGCATTTACCTGAATCCCAAATCTATTTACTTTGCCGATTTCCGTTATTTCTCACGCCGCCAGTTCCCTGAATCGTGGGGAGATGAATTCGGAGGAGTATTCAACCAACTAAGGAGTTTCTGGTTCAATGCATCCGACAAATATGTGCAAGGACATATTATGTACGAAAGCCCCTTCATCTTGTCACAACTTTTCAAGAAGAAAACATCTAAGTACATTCTGTCTGAACGCTTTTATTTCAGTCAACTGTGGACACCCGTTTTACCGAGTTACACAGAAGTAGGATATGGTTTCGGTAACCATATTTTCAACGTTGCCGCCTTTGCCGGATTCGATAGATGGAAATACCAGAATATCGGCCTCAAGTTCGCCTTCGAATTATTTTAATAGGACATTTGTGGGCGAACGATCATTATACCGCTGTTACGCTTGATACTTTCCACGTATTCCTGTAAAGGGGCTTCATTGACTATCACTTTCTTTTGCGTAGTAGATGCATGGATAAAGGTTAGTTTATCCCCTACCCGGCAAACGACACCGACATGGGATATATCTAGGCCTTTGATCGTTGTGACAAAACAAACGATATCTCCGTCTTTTATGCCTGTTGCGTTCCGGTTTATCTCGGTTTCCGGTATATAATAATAAGGACGGGCGTTGATCTCTTTCTCTTTCACGGCAATCCGGGCTGTCAATTCCGGATTTTCTTTCAATGGCTTATAACTATCGGGGTGCGTCGACATAAAAGAGACATTCACCGGCAGGGAGACGCCTCCGGCCGCTGAAGTAACATCCTCCACTATTCCTTTGCGCTGGTTCTCGAAAATCCAGTCGGTGGTATAATGCAAGCGATCGGTATAGTCATGAATCTCTCCATTCCGGTAACGAAGTGCCTGTAAATTCTTACAAAAGGTTTCAAACGAAGGGTTCTCACTTTGAATTGTCCGTGTCAAGGCAACTACATTCTCCACCAATGTCATGCAATCCATCTCACGCAGGTTTACAACCAACCTTTCCGGCTCCATCTCCAATGTTGCAGCCACATAAGGAGTGCCCAAAAAGAAACGGGCCGTTTTAACCATCAATTCACCGGTGGACAAAGATTTATTTGCTTTCATCTCTGAAACATACCGGTCAAAAACAACCCGGTCAGCCTCTGTATAAGAGACCTTATCCGCAGCCTGCCCCCGAAAAAAGAGAAAGCAGGAGAAAAAGAGTAGCCAACTTGTTTTCATAAATTCATTTATTAATCAGATGTGAGTGTTTGTTTATAGTAACTGGTTGTAACTGGCTCCCCTCTCGAGAGGGGGAAGGGGGTGTGTCATATCCTCGCCTATCAACTATCATAATCAGAGTCGCTTGACTATTACAGGTTCATTTGCCGTCTGCTTCAGCTGACGGTTTAAAGTTGTTTCTTTCTTTCGGCTTCAGCCACATTTCTCTTAGATAGAAACTTATAAGAAATGTGACTAAAGTCTGGAGAAATAGATAATTTACTAATCCGTCAGCTGAAGCAGACGGCAAATAAACCTGTAACAAAGTATGTTTTTATTGACTGGCTTTAACACACCCCCTGCCCCCTCTCAAGAGGGGAAGCTGTTACTCCCGTCACTATAAACAGATAGGTCAATTATTTCTACACTTTCGTTTTCAACAATTCCTCCAACTTAATCAACTCGTCCCTGAACTGAGCGGCCTCGATAAAATCTAGTTTCTTAGCAGCTTCCGTCATTTGCTTTTTGGTACGTTCGATTGCTTTTTCCAGCTGCGGACGATTCATATACTTAACAACAGGATCGGCAACCAGACTTGGTTCCGGTTCGACATAAGCATACGGTTCGGCTGTAGCCGGCTGTTTCTCACCCAAAAGAGAGACACTGGTCTTGATAACCTGCCGGGGAGTAATGCCATGCTTTTCGTTATAGGCAAGCTGCTTTTCTCTGCGACGGGTCGTTTCGTCCATTGTCAGTTGCATACTGGCGGTTATCTTATCCGCATAGAAAATAACCTTTCCATTCACATTACGGGCAGCACGTCCGGCTGTCTGCGTCAGGGAACGGTGAGAACGAAGGAACCCTTCTTTGTCTGCGTCCAGAATAGCCACCAGAGAGACTTCCGGTAAATCCAGTCCCTCACGAAGCAAGTTGACCCCGATCAGCACATCGAACAGACCTTTCCGCAAATCATCCATAATCTGGATACGTTCCAGAGTATCCACATCGCTATGGATATAATTACAACGTATTCCCATCCGGGTCAGATAAGCAGTCAACTCTTCCGCCATACGTTTAGTCAACGTCGTGACCAGGACACGTTCATCTTTAGCCGAACGCTGCGTTATCTCTTCCATCAGGTCATCGATCTGATTCAATGTCGGACGAACCTCGATAACCGGATCGAGCAATCCGGTCGGACGAATCACCTGGTCGACAACAATCCCCTCGCTCTTCTCCAGTTCGTAATCGGCCGGAGTCGCACTGACATAAATAGCCAACGGGGTCATCGATTCGAATTCATCAAACATTAGCGGACGGTTATCCATCGCCGCCGGCAGACGGAAACCATATTCCACCAGGTTCTTTTTACGGGAATAGTCTCCCCCGTACATGGCCCGTATCTGTGGAATCGTGACATGGCTTTCATCGACTACCAACATAAAATCTTTCGGGAAATAATCGAGCAGGCAGTAAGGACGTTCACCGGCCATCCGGCCGTCAAAATAACGGGAATAGTTTTCTATACCCGAGCAATGTCCCAACTCGCGAATCATCTCCAGGTCGAAGGTTACACGCTCATATAAACGTTTCGCCTCATAATGCTTGCCAATCTCTTTCAGGAAATTCACCTGCGTACCGAGGTCGACATCGATCTGGCCGATAGCCATATTTATACGTTCCTGGGTCGTGACAAATAAATTGGTCGGATAAATATTCAGTTCATCCTGCTCGTCAATCTCCTGTCCGGTCTTCGGGTCGAAAGAAGACAAACGATCTATTTCATCCCCCCAGAACTCAATACGGTAAGCCACTCCGTCAAACGATTCGATTGCCGGAAATATATCGACTGTATCTCCGTTTACCCGGAAACATCCACTGTTAAACTCTAACTTATTATTTACATATAAAGCATCGACAAAGCGCCGTAACAACTTGTCGCGGTCAATCTGCATTCCTTTTTCCAGATGGGTCACCTTTTCGGCAAATGCCGTCGGGTCGGCCATACCATACAGGCAGGATACGGAAGAAACAACAATCACATCCCTTCTACCCGACAACAAAGAAGCTGTCGTACGAAGACGAAGTTTATCTATCTCTTCATTAATCTGCAAATCCTTCTCGATATAGGTATCCGTAGTAGGCAGGTAAGCCTCCGGCTGATAATAATCGTAATAGGAAACGAAATATTCTACGGCATTATTTGGAAAGAAGGCTTTAAACTCGCTATACAACTGCGCAGCCAGCGTTTTGTTATGACTTAATATCAAAGTAGGACGCTGTACCTCCTTAATCACATTGGCAATAGTAAATGTCTTTCCCGAACCTGTTACTCCGAGGAGCGTCTGGAAAGGTACACCACTCTGGATGCCCTCCGAAAGAGCCGCTATTGCTTCCGGCTGATCTCCCGTCGGGCTGAATGGTGAAGATAACTCAAAATTCATTATTCGTATAGTCCTTTTTTAGGTATAACTATCCAGAGTATCAAATAAGCTATAACCCCGGAAAACACAGTAAATATACTCAGCAGTATATAGCCGACACGTACCAGTGTCGGGTCCCAACCAAAGTAATCCGCAATACCGCCGCATACTCCGGCAATCATTCCATTATTTGAACGATAAAGTCTTTTTGGTGCTTCTTCTTCCATGATGTCTTATTTTTGTTTTGTAAAGATAGTATATATATCTATATGGCAGAAGTAATCCGGTTACAAATTGAACCAGTAATTCATCTTCAGCATAAAAGTATTCGTTGCCGGAAGGCCGAACATACGGTCCAGGTTATTCCCCCAGCCTGTCACCCGGTGGTTGTCCTGATTGGACATGCGATGCTCCCAGACAAAATAGATCGTGGAACCCGGCAAATATTCCCAACGGGCCACCAGGTTGGAACGGAACTCATTAAAACTAAAGTCCGGATTTCTGAAAGATGCTTCCCTTCCCCCACTTTTTAGATGATAGCTTCCGTCCGAATAACCGATTTCATCCCCGGAAAAGACATGGAAACGTTTGTCATATGTACGGGATTCCGTATCCGCAGCCTCTTTAAAATCAGAGAACTTCGCAGTCGAGGTAAACGGGGAACCATAGAACTGTATGGAGATATCCGGAGTGAGATTGACCTGCAAACGCATTGTCAGGCCATACGTTTTCTGGTCCATATGTCCCATCAGATAGATCAGCGAAGGGTCGGTCTGAGCGGGAGATGCCGCTGCCGTTAATGTTCCGACATATTGCATATTGTCCGTATTCCAGGCATAATCCACCTGCCCCGACAAATACACATGGTTTCCTAAACGGAAAGTCAGGCTGGGCGACAACGTATTAAAACGGTTATACCCGTCCAGATTATGATTTCCTTCATATTTCAACATGAACATCATCCGCTTTGCCTTATCCGTATTCACTTTAACCGAAGTCTGGAAATAAGGATTCAACCGCATATCCCAGCCTCCGCGAAGCAAACGGCTATCCAGCCGGTTCCAGACGAAAGTTTCCTTCATATCCATTTCATAACGGCTCATTGTCATACTCTGCCAGCGAAGGGCGACATCGTTGCTGAAAGGAGTTCCCCCATAATTCCATTGGTTTTTCTGGGTAAGTGTAAAAGCATTATAACGGAATAACTTCCAGATATCCGTTTGGCGGTACACCACTTCCGTTTCATTCGTCCGGTTATCCGCTTCTTTCATATACCCCATGTCATTCAGGTCGAAACCGGGAGACGACCAGCTAAAGGTTTCCGAGAAAGCCCACTTGGCATTCCCCTTCCGTCCGACTTTCACATAACCGCCGGTTCCGTTCAGAGAACGGCGGTCTGGGTCCACTCCCAGATAACCGGATGCCGATGCACGCTGATAATAATGAACCGGACTGGTTTGCCGGACAGCTATCGCCTCTTTGCTTCCATTCAGGGAACTGAACATTCCCTTTACATCTATATAATAAAGACGGTTCTTGAAATACTGGGTAAAATCTATTCCTGCCGTAAAGGCGTTACGAACCATAAAGTCTTCCAGATAAGGCTGGTCCAATACCCGGTTGACGGATGTGACCATTCCTCCGAGCAGGCTATTTCCTTTCCAGTTTTTCTGTACGCGGGCTACTGTATAGTTTGTCAGCGGCTCCACTACTTCAACATCTTCAACCCCGTTACGGGTCACGTTGGCGGAAGAACGGGCCGTTACGCTCTGCACAACGCCTACTGTCACTCCGCGTCTGTTCGTCCCTGTCAGCTTCAGGGCACCGATGATAGGAACATTGTCTTTGCTGTCTGCAAAACTGTTGATATTGTCGATTCCCTGCGGAGTATATGACGGAGCGGCACCGATACGACGGGTATAAAACATCATGTCACTGCCATTGGCAAAATCAAGGATATGTTTTCCCTCCAGAAAGAAAGGACGTTTCTCGTCATAAAATGTTTCGTAAGCCGTCAGGTTCATCACCGAAGGGTCCAACTCCACCTGGCCGTAGTCCGGATTGACCGTCAGGTCCAGCGTAAAATCCGAAAGGGCGAACTTCGCATCCAGGCCGACATTTCCACCCCAGCTATGTCCTTTCTGGTAAGGGCTTCCGGCAACCTTCGGTTCATTCCGGTATTTTCCCATCACATATGGGAGAAATTCGATGCCACGAGGCTTCGGCAAATCGTCCATCCCGTGCATCTCTCCGAAAGAAAAGACGTGGCCGTTATTCTTCAGAGGAATCATGCTCCAGTTCTGAACCTCATTATTCTGACGTCTGATACGGCGGACATGAAGTCCCCAGATGCCATCATCGGAATGCTGGTTATATCGTAATTGGCTGAACGGGATACGCAATTCCGCCGTCCAACAGGAATCGGCCATGTCGATATAGGTCTTCCCTTCCCATACGGCATTCCAGCTTAAATTGACATTCAGCTTATCGGTCACGACCAGGTCAGTCTTGTTTCCCCCCAGATTGATATTAAACTCCGGAGCGGCCCGGTAATCATGATACGTATCAAAGGCTACACTGATAAGGTCGCCCATGCTGTTATCATCCCTGTTACCGATAAAGCGGTTCATCTTTTCCGGATGGCTTTCCTTACAATAGACACCGACATAGATATACTTATTGTCATAGAATAGTTTCACACGGGTAGGCGCATCCGGCATTTGCCGTTCATAAGGAATAATCTGGACAAAACGGTCGGACCATTCGCCCTGCTTCGTCCAGAAATCTTCATCCAGGCGCCCATCCATAACCGGCTTCGCCCCTGTCACTTTCGTTATATTATAAACACGTTTGTATGCCGCTTCAAAAGGGACAATAGAATCTTGTTGCGCCTTACCCAAGGCACAAGACAACAACAAGGCAACAAAGGACAATCGGTATTTCATCTCATCAGTTACAAATAAGCAGCCACTTTATTCCGGTCGGTTTCTACCGTTTCAAACTCCGAAGAGACAATACTGCTTCCCATCGGCACATTTTCATTCCGGTACTCCATTTTACTGTAAACGATGCTACGGGCGGAAGTATGAAACTCCTTCGCTCCTGTTTCCGCTTCGAGTTTCGCGATATTGTTTTCACGGACACCGCATCCCGGCATAATAATGATACGTCCGTCAGCACGCCTCACCAATTCCGCAATCAGAGGAATACCTTTAACGGCATCCGATTGCTGGCCGGAAGTCAGGATACGGTCGCATCCGAGTTCAATCAGTTGTTCCAGTGCCGCAAACGGGTCACGGCAGACATCAAATGCCCGGTGGCAGGTTACCGACAACGGTTTGGCAGCCTCCATCAGTCTGCGCATCAACGGAACATCTATATCTCCCTCTTTAGTGAGGCATCCGAAAACGACACCGTGTACTTTCAGTTGTTTACATAATTCAATATCCAGCAACATAGCATCTATCTCCGCCGGAGTATACAGAAAATCACCGCCGCGCGGACGGATAATGACATTTATATCAATAGTAGAAGTCAATGCCTGCGCTGTTTTAATCTCACCATAACTGGGAGTCGTTCCCCCTTCCGGAATGCCGGCACAAAGTTCTACACGCTTAGCTCCCCCTGCCTCTGCTTCCACACAGCTTTGTGCCGAGTTGGCACATATCTCGATTATACGGGTTGGTTTCATAGGTTTGTCTTTATGTTTGTTTTCTTCCATACATTAATATAATGATACAAAGGTACGATAATTTCATAAGACGATTGGTTTTGTAGGTGTCATTATTTATCCTGAAACAACTCCCCACCATAAATACCAGCAACGGGAATAAGAAAAGAAAAAATCGCGTATCTTTACCGATGTATAACATAAAACTTGGAGTGTCTAATGAAAACATCTTGTTCCCATTTACCCGAATACGCTAAGAACGATTTGAAACAGATCGTCAACTTAGTACTGGAAAAAGTACCTCATTGCGAAATGATTATCCTATACGGGAGTTATGCCAGGGGTACATTTGTGGAATATGATGAACGGGATGAATTCGGTATCCTTACTTCATTTATGAGTGACTACGATCTGTTGGTAGTTACCAGCAATGAAGATGTACGAGAGGTGGGACATATACTGGATACTGTGGACGACAAATATTACAAACGCCCTGACAACCAAGTCCCTATTCAATTTATCAACGATGATATAGAGAAGCTGAACTCAGACCTGTCGGAAGGAAGATATTTCTATACAAGCATCCAAAAACAAGGAATTATGCTATACGATAGTGGAAATTACAAACTGGAACAACCCCGAAAACTAAACTTTGAGGAGATTAGACAGCAGGCACAAGAATATTTTAACGAAAGTTTCAATAGTGCGAATGAGTTCTTCGAAAACGCAAAATTCAACTACTCAAAGGAGTGGTATAAAAAAGCATCTTTCATGCTGCACCAAGCCTGTGAGAATTACTTCTATGCGTTACGCTTAGTTCACACCCTGAAAAATAGCAAACAACACAATTTATCTAAATTATTGGGCTCTACTCACAAATATTCACCCGAACTGCAAAAGACCTTCCCTCGAAACACAAAGGAAGAAAAACGATTATTTGAACTACTCCGGCTTGCCTATGTAGAAGCTAGATATAATTCTAAATTCGTTGTGACTAAAGAAGATATAGATGCTTTGTTTCCTAAAATAGAGAGACTACGTGACATAACCGAACAAATCTGCCAGTCTCAAATCGAAGCGTATCGGCAGATGGATAAGTAGAATAAAGTCACTCCTTTCCTTCGCAAGAAGCCTATAAACAAACCTCCCCCTTAACCAGCTCATATAATGAACAGGTTAAGAGGGAAAAATGACAAAGCGTTATTTTATCACTATGCCAGATGAATCATATCATTTTATCTATTATCAGATCAGCCTCATCTTCCTTAATACCGATCCCTGCTATTGCATCTGACTCTGTTTGTTCGAGTCGTTGTTTTACCTCCTCCAGCGTATAGGAACAAGGAACATTTTCACTAACGGATAGCCATTTACGAAGTTCTCGCCGTACTCTATCCAATACTTCACTATTATCAATGTTAAGTATTTCCCGGATAAGTTCAGTTTTACGAGCTTCCAATTCAAATGCTGTCATATTCAATCCTCCTGCTTTTTAGATAGATACAAAGATAGTTTTTTGCATCTAACAACAAACATTTTCCTTCTTAATTACAGGTAAGGGGCATATACTGATTTACAAGTTCAAAGACTACGCCCAATAATTATTTTTCGTTTGAAAGTAACATCATGATCATTTTCGGTAAAGATAGCAGAATGTTCCATTGCAGGGGTATTATAGAGATATATGTAGTTGATAGAATCCGGAAGATATGTTTTCTATCAAACTACAGTTAGTATTTTGTTTTTGGCGTCCTCATAAATATTAATGAGGCCCTCGTGAACAGAAAACTACCGAATAAGTCCTATCTTTACTACCAGAAACAAATTGAAAATAAAAGAATGCTTAACGGAGAGAAGCTGAAAGGGCATATACTCATTCTGATAACAAATATATTGTTTGCTATCAATATGCCCATATCCAAATATCTGTTACCTTCCCATGTGCAACCCGAGGCACTTACCATCATGCGGATGGGGTCTGCCTGCCTGTTGTTTTGGTTAACTTCGTTATTTATCAAACGGGAAAAGGTGACGATAAAAGATCTGGGACTGCTTTTTATCTGCGCCATGTGCGGGGTAGGCATCAATCAGGGACTGTTTATTGTAGGGCTGAACCGTACCTCGCCGGTGGATGCTTCCATCATCGCAACAGGCGTCCCTATCTTCGTCATGCTACTGGCAGCCGTTATCCTGAAAGAGCCGATCACCAAGATGAAAGCCTTCGGCGTATTGATGGGATGCACCGGAGGGATTTCTTTGATCCTGGCATCCACCCATGCTACGGGGCAAGCCAGTAGTCTGGAAGGTAATCTGATGATCATCGTCAGTGCTTTCGTATATTCCATCTACCTCGTTTTATCCAAGCCATTGAGTTTACGTTATTCAGCGGTAACGATGATGAAATGGATGTTTCTTTTTTCCACGTTGGTATTATTGCCTTTTACCTACCGACATGTCCTTGACACACCCGCTTTCCAGCGGGAGACACTCAATATGCAAGAGCTTGGAGCCATCAGTTTCGTACTGATCGGTGCGACATTCATTCCTTATTTATTAATACCTATGTCGCTGAAACGCATCCGCCCGACAACGGTGAGCATGTATAATTATATACAACCGATTATCGCTTCACTGATTGCGGTCATGGTAGGGCAAGATACTTTCTCTTTACAAAAGGTATTATCGGCAGCCCTTGTTTTTGCCGGTGTTTATCTGGTTACACAAAGTAAAAGCCGGGCAGATTTGGAAAAGGAAAGCCGTTGAAAAAGCTATTGTACAAACTTGTTAATCACCTTTATAGCCAGAACCTTTATATATTTTATTTGTTTTAAGCAGAAAAATATACGTCACAACTATGGATAGTGTAAGTACCTCTAACAAAACACCCAACAAAAGTATGATATGGCTTATTGCCATATTGGTTATCGCCGTCATTATTGCCTTTCTATGGTGGTGGAACTATCGCAA
Source organism: Parabacteroides caeci (assembly GCF_023656795.1). Taxonomy (NCBI): domain Bacteria; kingdom Pseudomonadati; phylum Bacteroidota; class Bacteroidia; order Bacteroidales; family Tannerellaceae; genus Parabacteroides; species Parabacteroides caeci. The sequence goes on along the minus strand of NZ_JAMOKT010000049.1, from coordinate 37,394 downwards.
ATATATTTCGACCGATGACGCCAACCTCGACAGTTACCGGGTAAGCGTCGCATCACAGGTCATGGGACCGATGGTCAGGCAATATGCCTGGGAAGGCGATACGGTCAAAGCCGGCATGCTCCTTGCCGAACTTGACAGCAGCAGTATCGTTGCAGAGTTACAGGAAACCATTGCCCGCCGTGAACAGACGATAGCCAACCTGAAACTGGAAAAAGAGAATCTCAACACAGCCATCAAGAACCTCCAACTGGCAGAAATCGCTTACCATCAGGCAGAAGTGAACTACCAACGCGACAAAAAACTATACAGCACCAGTGCCGTTTCGCAGGAAACATTCCTGGATGCGGAAGACTCCTGGAAAAGTACAGGCATAAAAGTAGAAGTAGCCAAAGATCAGATCAAGGTCTCACGGGCACAGATCGCATCCGGTGAAGCGGCAATTGCCTCAGCTGATGCAGCGATAGAATCCACCCGTGTTTCATTGGGATATTATCGCATCACAGCTCCGGTCGACGGCGTGATTGCCAAACGGTGGTCGCTTCCGGGTGACATGATTCAACCCGGGCAGACACTCTTTACAATCAATGAAGGAAAAGACCTTTGGGTAGCCGTTTATCTGGAAGAAACCAAGTTCCGGACGCTCCGCCTCGGACAGAAAGCCGATTTCACGCTGGACGCCTACCCCGGACTCTCCTTTTCCGGAAAGATATTCTATATAGGTACAAACACAGCCTCGGAGTTTTCATTGATCCCTCCTAATAATGCTTCCGGCAATTATACCAAAGTTGCCCAGCGCATCCCGATAAAAGTCTCCGTCGACCAGGTAAAAAAAGGAAAAGAAAATACCCGAATGCCGAAACTGGTATCAGGCATGTCTGCAACCGTTAAAATTATCAAGGAGCAATAATGGGTAAGAACGGAAATACAAATGATAATGCCTACAAATGGCTGGTGTTGGGCAACATCATGATCGGGACATTTATGGCCGTGCTCGACTCCACCGTCGTGAACACCGGACTTCCGGCCATCATGGGGACGCTCGGTGCCAGTATCAACACTGCCGAATGGGTTCTGACAGGATATATGCTGGCTATTGCGAGCATCCTTCCCGCGGCCGCCTGGCTGTCCGACCGGTTCGGATACAAACGGATTTATTTCCTTTCTTTATTGGTATTTACCTTCGGTTCGTTCATGTGCGGAAACTCCACCTCAATCGAAGAACTTATTTTCTGGCGTGTAATCGAAGGCCTTGGATGCGGAGCAATCATGCCTGTCGGAATGGCGATTGTCAGCAATGTTTTTCCTCCGGAGCAGCGGGGAACGGCACTCGGTTTCTGGGCCATCGCTTCGGCAGCATCCGTCTCGTTCGGTCCTTCCATCGGCGGTTATCTGGTCGATAATCTGAACTGGAACTATATATTTTATGTAAATGTACCGGTCGGGGCTATCGCTCTCTTTGTAACAGCCATCCTGCAAAAAGAATATAAGGCGGAGACTGTACAGCCTTTCGATATTCCGGGATTCATCACTTCCGGCATCTTCCTGCCTCTGTTCATGTACGGGTTGTCGGAAGTCAATTCATCTACCAACACACAAGGCTGGAACAGTCCTGTCGTATTAGGTTCGATGTGGATTTCCGCACTTATGTTCATACTCTTTATTTATATCGAACTGACGGTGAAGCATCCGTTAATCAACCTGCGTATATTCAAAGACCGCAATTTCACCCTGGCAAACGTGATGATGTTCATCTTCGGGGTCGGCATGTTCGGAAGCACTTTCCTTATCCCCCTTTATTTACAGAATAATCTGGGATATTCAGCCCTCCAGGCCGGCATGTTCTTTATTCCCGTAGGAATCATCCAGAGATTTTGTTCTCCCACCGCCGGAGCACTGGGGCAAAAGATAAACCCTAAAATTCTGATTGCAGGCGGACTGATTCTGATGGCACTCAGTTTCTATCTCAACATCTTCCTCTCCTTCCTGACCGAAAAATGGTATATCATGATGAGCCTCTATCTTCGCGGCATCGGCATGGGAATACTTTTCACCCCATTATTAACTTTATCATTAGCTCGTATCAGTGTCGTACAGATGGCACAAGCATCGAGTATCACCAATATCGTCCGCCAGATGGGTGGCAGTTTCGGTGTCGCCATCTTCAGCCATATGCTTACCCAACGCACCAGCTACCACACCCAACGCTACAGCGAAGCATTAAATTATACCGGTGAAGTCTACCAACAAACCATCGACCACTTGAGCTCCTTCGCTCAACAGACCGCCGGGGCAACCGGTCATATGGCAAAATCGCTGGCCGAACAGTTAATCATCAAACGGCTCGAACTGGAAGCGTACATAGGCGGCATCAACGATGATTTCTACATCGCGTTCATAGTTACCTTACTTTGTCTGCTCCCGGTGTTCTGGTTACGACAAGTAAAAAAACGAAATAACACTTCAAGTTAGAAAGATTTGAGCTATCTGCTAATTATAGGATGAGCCAGTTGGCGACGGTGTCTTCAGGCTGTAAGCCTGTAACAAATTAGCCCAGGGTTCTAACCCTGGGTCCCCTTGAATCCTTCTCTTCCAGAGGCACCCTGTAGGGGTGCGACAAGGTAGAAAGGGTTGATATTTATCTTGTTCCGCCCCTACAGGGCGGACTTTCTTTTATCCAAACTAAATCATACCTTTGTTTACACAAACGCAAATAGATTGTCAAAATGGAAACTACCCAGGAAATCCTCAATAAACTACGCGACTTCAAAGCCGCTTTTGCTGAGAAATACGGGATCGAACGTCTCGGCCTGTTTAATAGTTGTGCCCGTGGTGAACAAGATGACCGAAGCGACATCGATGTAGTAATTAAAATGCAAAAACCTAGTTATTTCACACACTTCTATATCCAAGAAGAACTTGAAAAAATTTTCCATCGTAAAGTTGATATCATAAGTTTACACGAAAATCAAACCCCTGCTTTTCGTAAAAATGTAGAACAAGATGCGATCTATATCTAAAATGTAATCCCAAGTAACCATTTTCCTATCAAGTTTCCACTATTTTATCACTTTCTACTGAAAAAATGCTTGCATTTGAAAAATAATGTGTAATATTGCCCCTGCAATAAGATATGAAAACTAGAAAAGTAAAAGAATGATTGCAGGTATAGCATATTATACATGGGCATTGATGACCCCTTGGGGGGTTAGAATTTACAAATAAACAAGAGCAGCGGCCACGTCCTGCATTGTTGCAATCATTTGTATTGCATCCTTTATGCCGGTTCTTTCCGGTTCTTTTTATCAATTAATTTAGTTACAAATATATTGTCAGTTGTCAACCGTCAGCTGTCAATTAAAATAATACATACCGATGAAAGTATTGAAATTCGGCGGAACATCCGTAGGTTCCGTGAATAGTATTTTGAGTGTTAAGAAGATAGTAGAGGCCATTGAAGAGCCTGTAATCGTTGTCGTATCTGCATTGGGCGGCATCACGGATAAGTTGCTGGCAACCTCATCCATGGCTGCCAAAGGGGATGTCGGATACGAAAGGGAGTTCTCCGAAATCATAACACGTCACCTGGATGTGATTCAGGGTGTTATCCCCGATAAGATGCAGCGCATCGAAGTGCAGAAAAAGGTCATGAGCCTGCTGGACGAACTGGGTAATATCTTCAAAGGTGTGTACCTTATCAACGACCTGTCTGCCAAGACTTCCGACACAATCGTCAGTTACGGCGAACGCATTTCTTCACTCATCGTGTCGAATGTCATTGAAGATGCCAAGCTGTTCGATTCCCGTAAGTTTATCAAAACGCTCAAGCAGTTCAACAAACATATCGTTGATTTCGAACAGACAAACCAGCTCATCAAAGAGACTTTCAACCCGCTACCTAAAGTATCGCTGGTTCCCGGCTTTATCTCTTCCAGTACGGAAAACGGAGAAGTAACGAACCTGGGACGTGGCGGTTCCGACTATACTGCCTCTATCCTGGCTACTGCGCTCGATGCCAACGTTTTGGAAATATGGACGGACGTAGACGGTTTCATGACTGCCGACCCGCGCGTCATCAGTTCAGCCTATGTAATCGACCGGCTGACGTTTACCGAAGCGATGGAGTTGTGTAACTTCGGAGCCAAGGTCATCTATCCGCCGACAATTTATCCGGTATATCATAAGAATATTCCTATCCGTATCCTGAACACATTCAATCCGGAAGCGCCGGGAACTTATATCTCCAAGGAAAAGGTAAAAGAAGAAGGAAAAGCCATCATCAAAGGTATTTCCTCTATCAACGACACCTGCCTGATTACCGTTCAGGGACTGGGCATGGTTGGTGTGATCGGTGTAAACTACCGTATCTTTAAGACATTGGCAAAAAGCGGTATCAGCGTATTTATGGTATCACAGGCCAGTTCCGAAAACAATACGACTTTCGCTGTCCGCAACGCTGACGCCGACCTGGCTGTGCAAGTGCTGGATGAAGAGTTCGCATTGGAACGTGCCCAGGGTGATATGAACGATACGGTTGCCGAAAAAGACCTGGCAACAGTCGCCATCGTCGGTGAAAATATGAAACGTACGCCGGGTATTGCCGGCAGGTTGTTCGGTACGCTGGGCAGTGCCGGTATCAGCGTGATTGCTTGTGCACAAGGTGCTTCCGAAACAAACATATCATTTGTTATCAAGCTCAAATATCTGCGCAAGGCTCTGAACTCTATCCATGATTCATTTTTTCTGTCACAATATAAGGTGTTGAACCTGTTCATTGCTGGTGTCGGAACGGTAGGCGGTAACTTACTGGAACAAATTCGCATCCAGCAACCTAAACTGATGGAACAAAACGGCCTGAAACTAAATGTTGTCGGTATCGCCAACAGCAAACGTGCTCTTTTCCTGCGTGAAGGACTAAACCTGGAAAACTGTATCGACGAACTGAAAAAGAACGGCGAAGAGAGTTCTCCCGAACATCTGAAAGAAGAGATTCTGAAAATGAATATCTTCAACTCCGTATTTGTGGATTGTACGGCAACCCCGGCTGTCTCCGACCTGTATGAAACGCTGCTCAACAACAACGTTTCAGTGGTAGCCGCCAATAAAGTAGCCGCCTCATCCTCTTACAGCAATTATATCAAACTAAAAGAAACGGCCCGCCATCGTGGCGTCAAGTTCCTGTTCGAAACGAACGTCGGAGCCGGACTGCCTATCATCAATACGATGAACGACCTGAGAAACAGTGGCGACCATATCCTGAAACTGGAAGCTGTTCTTTCCGGTACATTAAATTATATATTCAATACGCTCAGTGCCGATATACCTTTCAGCAAGGCAATCCTGATGGCAAAAGAGGAAGGTTACTCGGAACCCGACCCCCGCATCGACCTGAGTGGAAAAGACGTATTGCGTAAACTCGTCATCCTGGCGCGTGAAGCAGGTTACAAGGTAGAGCAGGAAGATGTAAAACGCAACCTGTTCGTGCCGGATAAATATTTTGAAGGTTCGCTCGACGATTTCTGGTGCAAGGTGAAAGAACTGGATGCCGAATTCGAAAACAAACGCCAGCAACTGGAAGCCGAAGGCAAACGTTTCCGCTTCGTTGCCAAAATGGATAAAGGTGTTTGCGAAATCGGCCTGCAAACAGTCGACAGCCATCACCCGTTCTACGAACTGGAAGGCAGCAACAACATCATCATGATTTCCACCGAAAGATACCACGAGTATCCCATGATAATAAAAGGCTACGGAGCCGGAGCCGATGTAACGGCCGCAGGCGTATTCGCCGATATAATCTCTATAGCCAATATTCGGTAAGAAAAGGAATGACTGGTTGTAACCGATTCCCCTCTCGAGAGGGGGTAGGGGGTGTGTTAAAGCCAGTCAATAAAAACAGACTTTGTTACAGGTTTATTTGCCGTCTGCTTCAGCTGACGGATTAGTCAATTATCTATTTCTCCAGACTTTAGTCACATTTCTTATAAGTTTCTATCTAAGAGAAATGTGGCTGAAGCCAAAAGAAAGAAACAACTTTAAACCGTCAGCTGAAGCAGACGGCAAATAAACCTGTAATAGTCAAGTAACTCTGATTATGATAGTTGATAGGCGAGGATATGACACACCCCCTTCCCCCTCTCAAGAGGGGAATCGGTTACAACCAGCTACTATAAACAGACTCACTCCTATAAAAAATGAATTAAGTTAATACGAAATGAAAAGTATAATAATCCTGGGCGACGGCATGGCCGATGAACCCATTGAGGCACTTGGAGGTAAGACTCCCATGCAATATGCAGATACCCCTTATATGGATAAGCTGGCTGCATTGGGTGTTACCGGACAAATGAAAACTGTTGCCGACGGGTTCCATCCGGGCAGCGAAGTTGCCAACATGGCCGTATTAGGATACGACCTGCCGAAAGTTTATGAAGGACGTGGCGTACTGGAAGCTGCAAGCATCGGTGTCACCCTTCAACTGGGTGAGATGGCGATGCGCTGCAACCTCATTTGTGTCGAAGGAGATATCCTGAAAAACCATTCGGCCGGCCATATCTCCACCGAAGAGGCCGACGAGTTAATACAATTCCTCAACGAGAAATTAGGCTCCGACAAAGTAAAATTCTACACCGGCGTCTCCTACCGTCACCTTTTGGTTATCAAAGGAGGCGATAAACGGCTGGATTGCACGCCACCTCACGACGTCCCCCTCCACCCCTTCCGCCCGCTGATGGTCAAACCGGAAGTACCGGAAGCACAAGAGACTGCCGACCTGTTGAACGACCTGATTCTGAAATCCCAGGAAATATTGAAAGACCATCCCGTCAACCGGAAACGTATGGCAGCCGGAAAAGACCCGGCAAACAGTATCTGGCCCTGGTCGCCCGGTTATCGTCCTGCCATGCAGACCATGCAGGAGATGTACGGTTTCAATAAAGGTGCCGTTATTTCGGCCGTCGACCTGATTCGCGGCATCGGTGTTTATGCCGGTCTAGAAGTAATCAGCGTGGAAGGCGCCACCGGATTATATGATACCAACTACGAAGGCAAAGCGCATGCCGCCCTCGAAGCACTGAAAACAAATGATTTCGTCTACCTCCACGTCGAAGCCAGCGATGAGGCCGGGCACGAAGGAGACGTAGACCTCAAAATAAGAACAATCGAATACCTGGATAAACGGGCCATCCGCATTATCTATGAAGAGTTGCAGACATGGGACGAACCGGTTGCCATTGCCGTACTTCCCGACCACCCGACTCCCTGTTCGATTCGTACACACACCAATACCCCCGTCCCCTTTCTGATCTACAAACCCGGACAGGAGCCGGATGCAGTGACCTGCTTCGACGAATTCAGTGTCCTGAACGGTAAATATGGAGTATTGGAAAAAGATGAATTTATAAAAGAATTATTATGAAATATTACAGCACGAACAAACAAGCTCCCCTCGCCACTCTGGAAGAAGCCGTAGTAAAAGGCCTTGCCGGTGACAAGGGATTGTATATGCCCGAACGTATCGTCCGTCTGGATGAGGGCACAATCAACAATATGAAAAATCAGTCTTTCCACGAAATAGCCTGTACGGTTGCACAGGCTTTCTTCGGTGAAGACATCGAAACGGAAACGTTGAATGAAATCGTAAAAGATACTTTATCGTTCGATACTCCTGTGGTAAACGTCTCTGAAAATATTTACAGCCTTGAACTTTTCCACGGTCCGACACTGGCCTTTAAGGATGTCGGCGGACGCTTCATGGCTCGCCTGCTGGGATATTTCATCCAAAAAGAAGGACTGAAACAGGTTAACGTATTGGTTGCCACTTCGGGAGATACGGGAAGTGCCGTTGCCAACGGTTTTCTAGGTGTACCGGGTATCCACGTGTATGTCCTTTATCCCAAAGGAAAAGTCAGTCCCATCCAAGAATGCCAGTTCACAACACTGGGGCAGAATATCACCGCCCTTGAGATTGACGGGACTTTCGACGATTGCCAGGCTCTGGTAAAATCAGCCTTCATGGATGACGAACTGAACCGCCACATGAAACTGACATCAGCCAACTCCATCAACGTGGCCCGCTTCCTCCCGCAATCATTCTATTATTTCAATGCCTACGCACAGCTGGATAAGCTCGGCAAAGCCGATAACCTGGTCATCTCCGTCCCCAGCGGGAACTTCGGAAATATCACCGCCGGTCTTTTTGCCAACTGGATGGGACTGCCCGTTAAACGCTTCATCGCTGCCAACAACCGCAACGACGTATTCCTTGAATATCTAAGAACAGGCGTTTACAGCCCGCGTCCTTCCGTAGCCACGATAGCTAATGCGATGGATGTCGGCGACCCGAGCAATTTTGCCCGCATCATGGATTTATTCGATATCTACGGCGACAAACACCATGAAATATGCCAGCACATCACCGGCTACCGTTTTACCGACGAAGAAATCGAATACACCATCAGATATGTATATGAAAACGACGGCTATCTACTTGACCCGCACGGTGCCTGCGGCTATCAGGCTTTGATACAATATGCACTCGAATCTGACGAAACCGGCCTCTTCCTCGAAACCGCCCATCCGGCGAAGTTCAAAGGAACAGTAGACCGTATCCTCAATGCAGACATTGAAATTCCGGCCAAGTTGCAAGCCTTTATGAAAGGGACGAAACAAAGTGTCGAACTCTGCAAAGATTTCGATGCTTTCAAATCTTATTTAATGGAACAATAACCCACTTCTTGAAGTCCCAGCGGAAGCTCTTTGAAGCTTCGACGGACACTTCCTGAAGTCTCGGAGGAAACCTCTTGAAGTCACGACGGCGACTTCTTCATCTCACGAAGCTGAGTTCTTCATCTCGCGGCAGCGACTTCTTCATCTCACAAAGCCGAGTTCTTGAGCTCAGCTTTGTGAGTTTATTTTCTCATCTAAAAAAGTCTTCAGAATAAGCGCATGATTATGGTCCGGACTCTTAGAAGCATAGAGTAACGTGATGACCGGATATTGTCCAATCTTCTCCACAAATGCCATTGCTGCCTCCGAACCGTTCAGTTCCTTTCGATACAATACAGCAAACTCATTCCATCTTTCATCGGGTGCCTGATGAAACCATCCGCGTAACTCTGGAGAAGGAGTTATATCTTTTTCCCACAAATCGAAATGTACAGCTTCCTTTTTCATTCCTCTGGGCCATAAGCGATCTACAAATATCCTGTAGCCATCCGTTGGTTCCGGATCTTCATATATCCGTTTCAATTTTATCTGTGTCATAATTTTCTATCTATATTCCTTATATAAACAACATTTATGACCACATTGTTACCATACATCTTCTCCACATTTTTTCTTATATTCCTGTAAACTTTCCTGTTGTTCATGGTGTTTATTCAGTACGAAACATAAAGAAACAAAATTATGAGTACAACAGTAAAATCAGAACAAAAAGAAAAAGCGGCCCATACTTCAAACAAAGAGATCGCAGCATTTATCGGAGAACTTTTCTCATTCAACAGCAGTCTCAAACTTTTTCACTGGAGCGTAACCGGAACCGGCAGTTATGCCAAACATATGGCACTCGATGAAGCCATCGCCTCCTTGCTGGACGTGATCGACCGAATCACCGAAACAACATACGCCATGGTAGGCGACCTTCAAATTTCTATCCCGGAAACAAAAACTCCGAAAGACATCGTTAAGCATGCATCGGATTTCTACAACTACGTAGAAAAACACAGAGACCTGTTCCCTGAAGCATTCTCACAATCCATTATCGACGACTATCAGGAAGCAATCCAGCAATTGCTTTACAGATTAGTCAGATTGCAATAGCATTACCTGGTGATCTGCCAGTTATTTTTTAGGGTTTATATATTTACACGGAGGAGTTGTTTTCAAAGACAACTCCTTTTATATTTTTTTACTCCGGAGTATCTTTAGTTTCATAAACAAAACTATCTTTGTCCAATGGGACAGACAGGAACAAAGAAACTCGAAACAGATATACAGACCCGTAATGACTTATGTGTTACGCAAAATCCCTACGGAGAATTTGATCTGACCGGTATTTATACCGAGACTCAGTCTAAAGGCGGCCGTAACGTACTCCAAAACTGGGTTACCCATCCCGTTAACAATATCCAAACACTCCATTACCGCATCGAATCCATTCGCGCCGGTGGAATACCCAGCTTCGAAATAGACGGGAACACCCTGGACTTCATCGAATATTACCTAAATTATAATGAACCGTCCCCCACAACCGTATTAGGCGTCCTCTCCTACTACCAATGGTTAAAAAACAAATTGCAGAAAAATCCGTGGAACTATATTAAAAGCCGTGGATGCCTATATTTATGCGAATTGATCCGGGAATTACGCCAGATCTCATCTCCCATAGAAGAGTCCGCACAACCGGACATTATCAAGCAAACGCTCCGGATGATACGCTCCTATGTGGACAGCAATGTTTTCGCTTCAATCCCGAACAGGGAAACCAGATTAACTTGTTACGAAATTGACCAGTTCGACTACATTTTCCGCAATAGGGGAAAAATCGCTGTACGGGGGATACTTGATATTGTATACGAATTGGACGCCTTTCGTTCCGCGCATCAAATAGCTAAAGAGAAAGGATTTTGTTACCCGGAATTACATTCCGGCGACACAGAGTTGGTCATACACAACTTTTTCCATCCGGCTTTGCCGCAAGCCGTACGTAATGACTGGCATTTGGAGGAAAAACATATCAATATTTTCACAGGTTCCAATATGGCTGGCAAATCGACAACTCTGAAAGCGTTGTCGTCGGTTATTTGGTTGGCTCACGCCGGATTACCGGTACCGGCAACTTATATGCGTTGCCCGGTATATAAGGGTATTTTTACTTCCATCAATTTACCGGATTCTTTAAAAAGAGGAGAAAGCCATTTCTATGCGGAAGTATTACGTATCAAAAGCATACTGGAAAAAGTAAAGGAGGAAGATGCTTATTTCATCGTGTTCGACGAACTCTTCCGGGGAACAAATGCCCGCGATGCCTATGAGGCTTCGGTCATCGTTCTCAATCTGCTGAAAAAATATCCGCAAAGCAAATTCCTTCTTTCCACCCATATCATAGAACTTGCGGAAACCTTTTATACAGAAAAAACATGTCAGTTCAACTACATGGAATCTGAAATAAAAGACGACCGTTTCATTTGTAGCTATCGGTTGAAAGAAGGAATTTCCGAATCGCGCATCGGCAGCTGGTTAGTCAGAAAAGAGCTAAACACGCCTTAATCGAGAGCCCACTGCTTCATCTCATACATATCCAGATACTCTTCCCATTCGGGATCGACTTCCGTATAAATAGAAATAGGTAACAGGTCGAACGGAGCGAGTGCCTCGTTCAGACGTTCGCCGAAAACGCGGACTGTACGGGTGTAGAAAACCCATATCTTCTCTCCTGCCCCGGTATAAACAGCGGTAAGGATGGAGAGTTTATCTTTTTCCATGGCTTTGCGTAAAGTTTCCTGTACAGTCTCCATCTGTTCGGCAAGTACGTCTATGGGCATTCCTTTCTCATCCCCTTCATATTTCCAGGTTATTTCAACACGCTCCTTGAATTTACCGGACTGGATAAATTCCGTCAGTTCATCGCGTCCGCTTACTGTTACCAAATGCCCGTCTTCATCTTCCGACAAGGCTGTGAACCATTCATTACTTAATCTCATATATTTTATTCTTTGTTATTCATATTTTATACGATTACAAAGATAGATAAAGTATTTCATACTGGTCTGACTGATTATTACAATAAAATGACTTAAATTCAGATAGGGCATAAACCTTTTAATCCTACTTTTGTTGCACATAAAAAAAAGAACATCACATGATCAAAAATCCTGCTGCCGATAATCGGCTTGTCTGGCTTGACGTTATTCGTTGTGTAGCCATGTTAATGGTGATCGGTGTACACTGCATCGACCCTTTTTACATTTCACCAACCATGAGGGCGATCCCGGAGTACACACACTGGGCTGCTGTCTACGGCTCGCTTTTCCGGCCTTCCGTACCTTTATTCGTTATGATGACCGGATTATTATTGTTACCGGTAAAAGAGCAACCACTAGGAACCTTCTATAAGAAAAGGATATTTCGCGTATTATTCCCATTTCTCATCTGGTCGGTACTATACAGCATGTTCCCCTGGTTTACGGGAGTACTTGGCTTACCTAAAGAGATCATCGGTGATTTCTTCTGCTATACACAGGGCCATGAATCACAGAACCTAATGGATTCATTAAAGGATGTCGCCATGATTCCTTTCAACTTTAGCCATAAGGAAAATCATATGTGGTATATTTACCTGTTGATCGGACTTTATCTTTACATGCCTTTCTTCTCCGGCTGGATCGGGAAAAATAACCGGAAGACACAACAAGCATTTCTGCTTATCTGGGTCATCTCTTTATTTATCCCCTACCTGAGAGAATATGTATCCAACTGGCTTTTCAACAGAGACGGATACTTGTTCGGTACAGATACCTGGAATGAATTCGGCATGTTCTATTACTTCGCAGGGTTCATCGGTTTTCTTCTGCTGGGCCATTATGTGAAAGAAGGGAACAACTGGAGTCTTCCGAAAACACTCCTGATCTGCGCCGTTATGTTTATTGCCGGCTACTATATAACATATACTGGGTTCAGCACTACTGCCGAAAATCCGAATGCAACGGAAACGGAGATGGAGTTATATTTTACATTCTGTAGTCCGAATGTCTTACTGCTGACTTTATCTATGTTTTTACTATTACAGAAAGTGGTAATCAATAACCCGATAGTCATCAAGGCTTTGGCTAATATGACAAAATGCGGATTCGGGATTTATATGGTACACTATTTTCTGGTAGGGCCATTTTTCCTGTTGATCGGGCCGTCTTCATTACCGATTCCTTTGCAGGTACCTCTTATGGCTGTACTTATCTTCCTTTGCAGTTGGGCATTCACAGCTCTGGTATACAAGATCGCTCCTAAAAAGGCACATATTATTATGGGGTAATTGAAGCGAGGCCGCAAAAGAATAGACTATATCAACCGGATGTTTATACGGCCTATTCTTTTGCGATCCCGTGTCAAGCACGGGAACGGGACACTTCTGACATAGCTTCATTTTTCCGTTTCTTCCACAGCTGCCAGCTATTAAATATATTCTGCCACAACACATAAGAACCCGGACCGACCGAAGAAACCGGGTCGAGATAAGTATAAGACATCCAGATGGCGAGCACCGTATTCTTTTGTCCCAGGGCCTGACCGGCACTGATACGATCTTTATAAATAGTTCCGATCCGTTTTCCGAGAAAGAATTGCAGGGCGCAAGTAATAAAACCAGCCAATGCGATCAATATCTCGACCTCTACCGGAATCGTACTATGGGCAAGCGATTTCACGGTCTGAGCCGTTACGATGGCCAGCGCCATCCCCCACATATAAAAAGCCAGGTCATGGAAACCTAACAAAAAATGATGTATCTTCGGAAGGCAATACCGGAAAAACAATGCCAGAAAAAACGGGAAAAGCAACAACGGAAACACTTTACTCAAAATCTTCAGAAAAGCGGTGAAGAAAGTAACGTCCGTATGAGGCTCGACCAAAGGAAAGATCAATGGCACAGCTACCGCCGCCAGAATATTCGATAACAGGGTATAAGTAGTCAGACTGGAGGCACTCCCGCCCAACTTACCCGTAATAACTGCCGCCGCTGTCGCCGTCGGACAGATCAGGCAAACCATCGCTGCCTCAAAAACCTCCCGATAGGAACCTCCCATAGGAACAAAAATCAACAGGGCAGCCAGGGCACATGAAGAAACAATCTGAAACAGCAACAACCATCCGTGCCACGGAGACGGCATCAACTCCCGCCAATCCACTTTACAAAAAGTAAGTAATAACTGACCAAAAATCAAGAAAGGAGTAAGATACGCAACAAGCGTATTCATAAACGGTTTTGTCGGCTCCAGAAAGGTGAAGTTGGCAAACATCAAATAACCTAATACACCGGTCAGCATTGCAACAGGCAATGTCCAGTTCTTCAGAAAGTTCAACATGAGACCTATCTTTATATTTTCGGTGCAAAGATATACATTATATCATATCAGAAGTACTCTTTTTTTCAACAAATCCCCCATCTGACGTTTTAACACCTGTGCATTTAATGGCTTGGAAGCATAAGCATCGAAACCACTGTTCATGATCCGGTCTTCATCTGAAGCAAAAGCATAAGCCGTCACGGCAATAATTGGAACTTCAGGAGAGATTTTACGAATTTCTTCAGTGGCTTCGTACCCGTTCATTTCCGGCATATTGATGTCCATAAGAATAATATGAGGCCGATGTTTTCTGAACAGTTCAATGGCCTCTTTACCGTTCCAGGCATGAACAATCGTATAATCCTGTTTCAGGATAGATTCGAACAGTTTGAAATTCCCGGCATTGTCTTCGGCTATAAGTACCTTCAGGTTTTCTTTTTCTATCCGTTTTTTCTCGAAGTTACCTTCTTCCCGTTCTTGCATAACGGCAGGTTCATAAGGAAAAGTAAACCAGAACGTTGTTCCCTTTCCTTCCTCCGATTCAAGCCACATTTCACCCCCCAAATGTTCAACAATCATCCGACAAATAGAAAGTCCCAGCCCTGTTCCCTGGGCAAAAGCATTCAATTTGACAAAACGTTCGAATATGCTTTTTTGTTTCTCCGGCGGGATACCACATCCCGTATCAGCCACATAAATGCTCAACATATTGTTACTTTGAATGAAGTATCCGAAACGGATGCTACCTTCTTCCGTAAACTTGATGGCGTTGGTTATTAGGTTTATAATAACTTGCATAAACCGGTTCTTCACTATAGAAACGAAACAGTCCCCTTGTTTTTGTTCGAAAATCAATTTTACATTATTCGTTATACGGCTCTGCATCGACATTTCCAATTCGCGAAGTATGCCATTTATGTTGGCATCCGAATAAACAAAATCCAACGTACCGGCCTCTATCTTCGATAAATCCAGAATATCATTAATAAGTTGCAACAACAAGGTATTATTGTTTTCAATAATCTGAACATATTCTTCCTTCTCGTCCACATCATCCGCCATAGCAAGGATATTGGAAAAGCCGACAATTGCATTCAACGGAGTACGTATTTCATGACTCATATTGGCTAAGAATGCAGATTTCAGCCTGTTGGATTCTTCCGCTTTATTCTTGGCTTCCATCAATTCTGATTCTGCTTTCTTACGATCGGTAATAGTCATCAGGGAACCTATCAGAGCTATCGGCTTTCCATCGTCATCTCTTTTTTCTATTGTGGCATAAGTCTCAACCCATTCCAGTTCATGCACTCCCTTTTCCGGATGATAAATGCGATATTCTTCTTTTACTTTATCGACGTGTCCCTGTATAAGTGCTTCATAGGCCTTTTCCACTTTTCCCCGGTCCTCCTTGTATATCTTCGCAAAATATTGGTCAGCCGGAACTGTCAGCTGATTTTCATCGAACAACCCAGAGAAACTCGCACTCACTGCCGTATTCACATCGCAAAGGATAGTCTGCCGGACCAAATCCCATTTCCAGGGAATAACATTTGCCACATTCAGGGACATGGATAACTTTTTATTTACAGTGCGCAATACCTGCTGTGTCTTAACCACCTCCGTTACGTCTGACATGAAGATATCGATACAATCCGATGTGCAGGATGAAATTATCAGAACATTCAAATAACGGTCGGACGGTTCATGGTAATATTGAACACTAATCTTCTTGTTCTGCATTAAAACAAAAGAGCAGGTCTGCATATACTGTGTCAGACGGGAATGAGACAATTCCGAGCCTTTCTTGTTGATGAAAACTTCTTTCTTATCGAATAGATGTTCAAATTCAGGATTAACTTCGATAATCATATAATCGGTAGCTTTACCTTCCTTATATAATATACGCTGTTTCATATAAGAAATAGGCATACTGTTAATCAACCGGCTATAATTTTTCATAAAAGCGATTTCTTTTGCCTGGAATGTCCGTTGCCTGTTCAAGGATTTAATCCGGAAACATAGAAACGCAATAAAGACAAAAAGGCCCCCACTGCCTGCAAAAACATGAGTATGATATTGCTCCCAGAATGTCGGAGGCTTCATATAAAGAAGGGTACCGGAAGATAAATCAGAATCCGGAATATGCTTTTGTTCCAGAATGGGATAATTCAACACAGGGCATGGCCGCCCGGGAGTAATAATGGCATGCATTCTTTCCCCTTTCAGTATATTAGTGACTGCCGTAACCAACATGCTGGAGATATTAGCTGCCGGATAGAAAAAACCTCCAACCATTCCATTTTCTACAATATCCATGTCATTCAAGGTAAAGATCGGAACATCCGTGTAAGAACTAAGCATCCGGTAAGTATCGGAACTGATAATCGTACGATTTCCCTGCTGGTTCAAAAGAATCCATGAATAATATAAAATACACGTCCGCTTATCCACATTTCCCAATATCGTTATAAGTTTATCCGTACTGGTCTCTCCGGCAGTGATCAGTTCCAGTTTGACATCCGGGAAATCACTTTCCATGACCTGTTGGACGAAACTCTTATTCTGCGCACTGACATAACGCTTATCAGCCAGGAATACGAGCCGGTTCATATCAGGTTTCAGTTTCTTCATCAGCGCAATGGTTTCAGAAATATATCCAGGAACATGCAGAATAGTCAGATTATGGAATGTTTTTACCATCTCCGAAAATTTAACCTGCAAATCTTCCGGACAAGCTTCTTTAGACAAATAATATTCACGGGGAGCTATAAAATCATTCTCTGCACAAACCAGAAACGGAATATCTTTACCCCAGCGGTGTTTTAATTCATCTCGCAGTAACGCATAAGAACTATTACCTAATAAAATAACCAAAGAGGGAGGAGCTTCTGTATATTTCTGAGATAAATAAGTTATAAAATTTTCGACATCAGCCTCTGTTTTCATCAACATTACATCCATGTTTTCAGTATAGACTGTCCATTTCTCATTACCAATAGCCATTTGTTCATAGATCGGCGCTGTGAAAATACGGCTCCAGGGAGTAGACTCTGTATAAGAGTTGATAATGAGTACATACTTGTTTTCCCCTTCATTCTGAGAAGCCATAGAATGAAAAGATGTCATTATTAAAAAAATTATTATTAAGAAATAATTTTTCAGGCAATATCTGTATTTCATACTTGTATTATTTTAGCCCTTACGTCAAAATAGATTGAGAATCAAAAGATGTTTCTCAATTTTTTTTCAAAGATAAGAAAAATAATACACCAGATATGTTTTTTAGATTTATATCCATCAAATATCGGTATTTGCACAATCCCTCAATATCAAGGTCTCTCATTTTAGTATCTTCTTAATAAAAAAGAGCTTCATCCTATGACGAACGAGGCTCTCTTTTATTAATCCTTATGATCGGAAATCTTATTTTCTGAACGGAGCTTTCACCACCAGGGCTTTCAAGTTTCTGTTACGTACTTTCACAAAGAATTCTGAGCCGGCTTTTGCATATTCGGGCTTCACATATCCCATACCGATACCTTTCTTCAACACCGGCGACATCGTTCCGGATGTTACAACACCGATGACCTGATCCTCAGCATCCACGATTTCATAACCATGGCGGGGAATACCCTTGTCTACCAACTCAAACGCACACAACTTACGGGTAACACCTTCTTTCTTCTGGCGTTCCAGTTCTGCACGGTTTGTAAATTCTTTCCCGTCCGCAAACTTAGTGATCCAACCCAATCCGGCTTCGATCGGAGAAGTCGTATCATCCAGATCATTGCCATACAGGCAGAATCCCATTTCCAGGCGAAGTGTGTCGCGGGCACCTAAACCAATCGGCTTGATACCTTCCGGTTTGCCGGCTTCAAAGATTGCATTCCAGATAGTCATTGCATCATCCGGATAGAAATACAATTCGAAACCACCTGCACCGGTATAACCCGTATTGGAAATGATTACATTCTTACAACCGGCAAACTCTCCGGTCACAAAAGAATAATAAGGAATAGACGAAAGATCGACCGGAGTCAGGCGTTGCAGCACTTCAGTTGCTTTCGGTCCCTGGATAGCCAGCTGGGCAGTACGGTCGGAAGAATTTTCAAGCTCTGCTCCCACTGTGTTGTGACTGACACACCAATCCCAGTCTTTTGCAATATTTCCTGCATTTACGACCAACAGATATTTTTCCGGTTCATAGTGATAAACCAGCAGGTCATCCACAATACCACCTTTATCATTCGGGAAGCAAGTATATTGCGCCTTGCCCAAAGGCAAAACAGATGCATCATTGGAAGTGATACCCTGGATAAAAGCCAGCGCATTCGGGCCTTTTACCCAAAACTCTCCCATATGAGATACATCGAATACACCTACACCATTCACAACGGTCATGTGTTCATCGATTATGCCGGTATATTCGATCGGCATATTATAACCTGCAAATTCATGCATTTTTGCTCCCAATGCGATATGTACATCGGTAAACGGAGTCGTTTTCATGTTATTATTACGTTTAAGATTTTTGAGCCAGAAGCTCGGTTATTTTTATAATTGTTTGCATACTCTTTTCCAATGAGTTGACCGGAAGGAACTCATAACGTCCGTGGAAGTTCAACCCGCCGGCAAATATATTCGGGCAGGGTAATCCCATAAATGACAAACGGGCGCCATCCGTTCCGCCGCGAATCGGTTTAACCAGCGGTTTAACACCGGCAGCTTCCATTGCCTCAAAGGCCAGGTCTACGATATACTTTTTCGGCTCAACCACTTCACGCATATTATAATATTGGTCGCGAAGTTCCAGCGTCGTACTGCCCGGATGGATTTCGTTCATACGTTTTACCCACATCTTCAACTGTGCTTTCTTTTCTTCGAACAAAGTGCGCACATGGTCGCGGATGATATAGGACAAAGAGGCTTCCTCTACCGTACCCGACATATTGGTCAGATGATAGAAACCTTCGTACCCCTGCGTATGTTCCGGACGTTGTGAAGCCGGCAGCCACGAAGCGAACTCGATAGCCAGCAACGAAGCATTCAACATCTTGTTCTTCGCATAACCCGGATGAACGTTCAGGCCTTTAAAAGTTATTTTGGCTACTGCCGCATTGAAGTTTTCATATTCCAGTTCGCCGATCTGTCCGCCGTCGATCGTATAAGCCCATTCACAGCCGAATTTCTCCACGTCAAAATGGTTGGCCCCTTCCCCGATCTCCTCGTCCAGGGTAAAACCGATACGTATCTTGCCATGTTCGATTTCCGGGTGATCCTTCAGATATTTCATAGCAGCGATGATGGCTGCCACACCGCCTTTATCGTCGGCTCCCAGCAAGGTCTTACCGTTGGTTACGATAATATCCTGGTCTTTATAATCATTCAGTTCAGGAAACATCTGGGGAGAAAGAACTACATTCTCTTCAGCGCACAAGACGATATCTCCGCCTTTATAATTTACAATCCGTGGAGTCACATCTTTTCCCGACATATCCGGACTGGTATCCAGATGAGCGATAAAGCCGATAGCCGGAATCTTCTTACCGGTATTTGCCGGAAGTGTTGCCATCAGATAACTGTTTTCATCCAGCGTAATGTCTTCCAGACCGATTTCTTCCAGTTCCTTTACCAATTCTTCTGCAAACACCCGCTGTCCCGGAGTACTTGGTGTCGTCCCGGTCTCTTCACTCGATTGTGTTTCAAACGTTACATACTTTAAAAATCTATCTAATACTGTCATAAGGTATACTTTTATATTTAAAGCATAAAAGTAGGTAAAGAGCGACGAATAACAAAATAATAAAGAGAAATAATTACCCAACGATTGTTTTGTAATTATTTCTCTTTTTATCAGATATGAACTATCCGATTATTGACCGGTTGTACCTGGCTCCCCTCTTAAAAACAGCCATTGCCATTATAACAATGTGTACAAACACATTCCTTCGGCAGGCCGATCGAAGCGATCAGGTCTTCTACTGTATTGAATTTAAGTGTAGTGATATTCAGCTGCTCACGGATACGTTCCACCAACATATTATATTGCTCGGTACCTGTTGTAGCATATTTATCCAGATCTTTTGCATCATCCCCTTCCAGTTCCTTGACAATCCGGCGGGCAATCAGCTCCAGGTGGGACTTGGATGCAGAGAAACCGACAAACGGACAAGCATGCAGGATGGGAGGACATCCGATTCTCATATGCACCTCTTTCGCTCCATATCCATATAATATATTTACATTATCGCGAAGCTGTGTTCCGCGAACAATCGAATCGTCACAGAAAATCACCCGTTTCCCTTTCAGAAGGGCACGGTTCGGGATCAGTTTCATTTTAGCAACCAGGTCACGCACAGACTGATTGGCCGGGGTAAAGCTACGAGGCCATGTCGGCGTATATTTAACGATAGCACGACGGTAAGGAATCCCTTTACCTTCAGCATATCCCAACGCCATACCAATACCGGAGTCAGGGATACCCGATACGAAATCAGCATCCACCTCATCCTTCTTCGCCATAGCCATACCACTCGCATAGCGGGATGCATCCACATTCACCCCTTCATATTCAGAGACCGGATAACCATAGTACACCCATAAGAAAGAACAAACCTGCATTTTCTTATTCGGCTTACGCAACTGCGTCATCTTGTCTGCCGTAAGCATAACCACTTCGCCCGGTCCTACATTATAATCTATTTCATATCCCAGATTCGGGAAGCTACAAGGTTCGCTTGATGCTGCATAGGCACCATCTTTCTTACCGATCAGCACCGGGGTACGTCCCCATTTGTCGCGGGCGGCAATAATGCCCTCCTCAGTCAGAATAAGCATCGAGCAGGAACCTTTTATCTTTTCAAAAACAATTTCCACACCTTCAACAAACGTCTTACCCTGAGAGATCAGTAATGAAATCAATTCAGTCTGATTGATCTGGCCGGAACTCATTTCAGAAAAGTGACACCCTTTATCCAGCAGTTCAACCTGAAGTTCCTCCAGATTGTTCACCTTTGCTACGGTCACAACAGCATATTTACCTAAGTGAGAGTTAATAAAGATTGGTTGAGGATCTGTATCGCTGATGATACCTATACCTGAATTTCCCTGGAATTTCTCCAGTTCACTTTCAAAACGAGTACGGAAATAAGAATTTTCCAGATTATGGATAGAGCGTTTGAAGACGCCTTCGTGTAGGGTTGCCATACCGCCTCTGCGGGTTCCCAGGTGAGAATTGTAGTCTGTGCCGTAAAATAAGTCAGTTGCACAAGACGATTTAGAAATAGTTCCGAAAAAACCACCCATTGTTCTTAGTGTTTTTGATTTTTGAATTAGGGTACAAATGTACAAGAATATTTAGACTATGCCAATACTGCAAAGTATTCTGTCAAAAAAATCCTATGATTGTTTTAAGTTCGGATAATCGCCCGATCAAAACAGTTAGTGCACTATCAAAATGATAGTAGTATACCATGTAAATCGGATTAATATACCGGGTAAAATAAAATACCCAACCGGGTAATATTTTTTAACGTATCTATTTTTAAGCAGGAAACAGAAAAGAGAAGCAAATTGTCAAAATAGAAAATCATTAAAAAGTCAACGGCTCGATGATAAAAAGTCACATTCCCGGAAGAGAGAATTTGGTTATACATTTTTTAACCATATTGAAAAGAAAAGGTTTACAGCCACTTAGAAACAAATATCACCTGTAATGCATAAAAACGCTTGCATTGTAAAAAATAATATCTACTTTTGCACCCGGGTAAGTCCTACACGGCATGCTCCCTCGGAATCCCCCAGGGCTTGACCGCAGCAAGGGTACTTGGTTGTAGCGGCGCGATGTAGTAAGCTTACCCACCTGCCTCTTTAGCTCAGTTGGCCAGAGCACGTGATTTGTAATCTCGGGGTCGTTGGTTCGAATCCGACAAGAGGCTCAGAAATGAGGAAGTTTATTCAGTTAAACTTCCTCTTTTTTATTGTTATACATTGCATATTATAACAAAAGGATTAATTTTGCTGATAGAAACTTTAAAACAGCAGCACAAATGGAAGAAAATAAAGGTCTACTATTAAAAAGCGCGATGACTTATGGTTTAGCCATGGGAATTTTTTGGGTGATCAAGTACCTGTTCTTTATTTTCAGCAATACGGTTCCTGCCCTAAACATTATATATATAGTGCTTACACTGACAGTACCGTTCATCGCCTATTATCTGACAAAACGATACAAACAGGACATCGGCGGAAAGATCAGTTTCTTTCATGCCTGGCGCTTCGGCACAATGCTTTACTTTTTTGCCGCATTGATCGTCGCCCTCGAACATTTCGTGTTCTTCCAGTTTATCGCTCCGGCCGATTTTCTGACAAACTCCGTGAACCAGATGATTGAAGTACTGAAAGACTCACAGGTAAGCACCGAAGTCATGGAAGCAATCGGAAAAACCAATTTCACCCCTATCCATATGGCTATTCAGGGTGTTTTCAATAATATATTTTATGGTATTATACTTTCGATACCGGTAGCAGCCATTCTGTGCAGGAACAATGAAACCGGTGCGATCAGACAAGAACAATAAGGAGAAACAATACAAATAATGGATATATCAGTAGTTATTCCGTTGTACAACGAAGCCGAGTCTCTACCGGAACTGGAAGCATGGATAGAGCGGGTGATGAAAGAACATAACTTTACTTACGAAATTATATTTGTAAACGACGGCAGTACGGACAATTCATGGGAAGTGATCGAGGGTTTACAGCAAAAGAATCCTTGTATCAGAGCCATCAAGTTCCGCCGCAATTACGGTAAATCACCCGGACTGCATTGCGGTTTCGAGCGTGCCCAGGGAGATGTCGTCATCACCATGGATGCCGACCTCCAGGACAGTCCGGACGAAATCCCGGAACTCTTCCGCATGATCACGGAAGACGGATACGACCTCGTTTCAGGATGGAAAAAGAAACGGTACGACCCGTTATCCAAGACGATTCCGACAAAGCTATTCAATGCCACGGCCCGCAAATTCTCCGGCATAGACAACCTGCACGATTTCAATTGCGGCCTGAAGGCTTACAAAAATGTCGTTATCAAAAATATCGAAGTGTACAACGATATGCACCGGTATATTCCATACCTGGCAAAGATTGCCGGTTTCCATAAGATCGGTGAAAAAGTCGTACAGCATCAGGCACGCAAATACGGAACAACCAAATTCGGGCTAAACCGTTTTGTCAACGGTTATCTGGATTTGATCACGTTATGGTTTACTTCCAAATTCGGAAAAAAGCCGATGCATTTCTTCGGTCTGTGGGGGAGCGTGATGTTCTTTATCGGTTTTATCGCATTGGTAGTCGTATTAAGCATGAAACTGATCTCCATGTTCTCCGGCGATTTACGTCCGTTGGTAACAAACTCTCCATATTTCTATATATCGCTTACAGCGATGATCCTCGGAACGCAAATGTTCTTAGCCGGATTCATCGGCGAGTTGATTTCCAGGAATTCATCCAATAGAAACAACTATAAGATAGAATCAGAAATATGAGTACACCTGGGGTGGAAACTTTTTAATTTATGTCAATTATAGAAATAGTGTTACTAGCCATCGGATTATCGATGGATAGTTTGGCCGTGTCCGTAACCGGCGGAGCAGTAATCCGGAATTGCACCGTATGCAATATGGTTAAGATCGGCTCTTTTATGGGTATCACACAGGCCACAATGACAGTTCTGGGCTATCTGGCCGGTGTCGGATTCCAGAAATACATTACAGCCTTCGACCACTGGATCGCTTTCGTCCTGTTGCTTTACCTGGGAGGTAAAATGATATACGACAGTACGCAGGAAGAAGATGAGGACTGCAAAACAAATCCGCTCTGCAACAAAACATTGTTCGGGCTGTCCATAGCAACAAGCATCGACGCACTGGCTATCGGTATCTCGCTGGCTATCCTGAAATCGGATATCATCATCCAGGCTTCCCTGATCGGAATCATCACATTCCTTATGTCTGTTTCAGGCGTTTATTTCGGAAGTCGTTTCGGACGTAAGGTGGATTTGAAACTCGACCTGATCGGCGGACTGATACTGATCGGTATCGGAGCAAAAATATTGATAGAACACCTGTTCTTCTGCTAATAAAATAAGTATATATGAAAAGTCAGGAATTACGTAAATTGGCACCGGAACTCGATTCACTCCGCCTCGGTAGTGGTTGGAGCATTGAAGATCTCAGCAAACCGCAAATCATCGTTGAGAGCAGTTACGGACACAGCCACCCCGGGAGTGCCCATCTGAACAAGCTGGTGGAAGAAGCCGGCAAAGGTATCAGCGATGCCGGAGGACGGGCTGCCAATTACTACGTCACTGACATTTGCGACGGCGAAGCACAGGGCCACGACGGAATGAACTATTCGCTCGTATCCCGCGATATCATGGCAGCCATGATGGAGATACACGTAAAAGCAACGCCTTTCGATGCGGGAATATTCATTACCAGTTGCGACAAATCGGTCCCTGCCCACCTGATGGCGATCGCCCGGCTGAATATGCCGGCCCTGCTCCTGCCGGGAGGTATTATGAAAGCCGGTCCCAACCTGCTGACTTTAGAACAAATCGGAACATACAGTGCACAATACGAACGGAAAGAGATAAGCGAAGAACAATTCCTCGCTTATAAAAAAGACGCCTGCCCGGCTTGCGGAGCCTGTTCATTTATGGGAACAGCCTCGACAATGCAGGTAATGGCCGAAGCGCTGGGTATCGCACTGCCGGGTTCGGCCTTAATCCCTACGCACGTACATTATATAAAAGAGATATCCCGGTATGCCGGCCAGCGTTCCGTTGAATTAGGGAAAGAAGAGTTACTGCCTTCCGATATCCTGACAATCGACGCTTTCAGAAATGCTATCATGGTGCATGCCGCGATAGCCGGCTCCAGCAACAGCCTGCTACATCTGCCGGCCATTGCGCATGAACTAGGCATCGACCTTCTGCCTGAATTATTTGATGAAATCCATCGCCAAATTCCTTTTTTACTGAATATCCGTCCAAGCGGATTCTGGCCGGGCGAATATTTCTGGTATGCCGGCGGCGTTCCCGCCATTCTGGAAGAACTGAAAGACGTGCTTAACCTGGACGTCCGGACAGTAACCGGAAAAAGCCTGGGAGAAAATCTTGAAACATTCCGCACAAACGGATTTTATGAAGGATGCCGCAAATACTTGTCCCCGCTTGGAGTAAAAGTCAGCGACATTATCAAACCGTTTAAAAGTCCGATCCGGAAACAAGGAGCGATTGCCATATTAAAAGGGAATCTCGCCCCGGAAGGAGCCGTTGTCAAACATGCCGCCATCTCCCCCAACCTGATGCAGGCAACATTGACGGCCCGTGTATTCGATAGCGAAGAAGAAGCATTGCAAGCTGTATTGCAGAAAAATATCCATCCGGGAGAAGCTGTCTTTATTCGTTACGAAGGCCCGAAAGGCAGCGGAATGCCGGAAATGTTTTACACGACCGAAGCCATCGCCTCCGACCCGGAACTGGCAGAAAGTATTGCCCTCATTACCGACGGACGTTTTTCCGGAGCCACCCGTGGCCCGGCCATCGGACACGTCTCCCCGGAAGCATACGACGGCGGTCCTATCGCCCTGGTTAAAGACAATGATCTGATCCATATCGACATTCCTGCCCGTAAGCTCGAGATCATCGGAACCAACGGCTTCCAACAATCACCGGAGGAAATAGACCGGATTCTGTCGGAGCGTCGTAAACAATGGACACAGCCTGTATCCCGCCATAGCCGCGGTATCCTGGATATTTTTACACGCAACTGCGCATCTCCCATGAAAGGGGCTTATATGGAAAACAAAAAGGCTTGACAACTGACATTGATTGAATTACAATAAATTTTAGTATCTTTGCTGCGCTAAAATTTAAAGAGATGTACAAGAAGATCATTCTGGCGGCCGGTTTATGGATACTTATGTTCACTGCCTGTACAAAACAGAAACAATATTTCGAAGAAAGCGGTTCCGTTTTTCATACTATCTATCATATTAAATATGAAGGTTCTGAAATACTGACAGAAAAGATTGATGCCGAATTTCAAAAGTTCAATCTTTCGTTAAACCCGTTCAATCCGAACTCTATCATATCAAAAGTGAACCGGAATGAGCCGGTCGAAGTAGATGACTGGTTTATCGAGGTGTTCAACAGGGCGAAAGAAGTGTCCGACCATTCGGAAGGCATTTTCGATATCACCTGTGCTCCTTTGGTCAATCTCTGGGGATTCGGTTTCAGCAAAATGGACAGCGTGACCCCTCAAATGATCGACAGTATCAAGCAATTTGTCGGTTATCAGAAAATCAGATTGGACGGACGGAAAGTCGTAAAAGACGATTCCCGCATCCTGCTGAATTGCTCCGCAATCGCCAAAGGATATGCAAGCGATGTCATAGCACGTCTGCTCGAACGTGAAGGCATTGAAAATTACATGGTCGAAATTGGTGGCGAAGTAACGATGAAAGGCGTCAACCAGAACGGGAAATGCTGGCGCATAGGAATCAATAAACCGGAAGACGATTCAACCGGAGTAAAAAACGATATAGAAGAAGTAGTCCAGTTATGTAAAAAAGGAGGCGTTGCCACATCCGGCAACTACCGTAACTACTACGTCAAAGATGGAAAAAAGTACGCTCATACGATTGACCCGCGTACCGGATACCCATCCGAACAAAGCATATTAAGCGCAACAATTGTAGCTGAAGATTGTATCACCGCCGATGCTTATGCAACAGCCTTCATGGCGATGGGGCTGGAAAAAGCACGCGAAGCGGCAAAAAATATTCCCGGTATTGAATATTATGTAATCTACTCCGATGAAAACGGTAAACATCAGATAGAATACTCTACCGGTATGCTTCAATATCTGCCAAACAGGCCGATTGAAGCAATGCTGAACGAGTAGCAATTTTTTATGAAGAATTTTATTAATCAATTTGAATGCAAAGAAGTAAAAGCCGGTGAAGTAGTATATGACACAGAACAAATGGGAAACATATTACTTTTTGTCACTACAGGCAAACTTCTCATCTGTTCGAAAACGGCAACCCCGGTAGTAGAAGTCGATGAAGGGTATTTCGTTTTATTGCCTACGGAAAAACGTCATATCATAACGGCTATCACAGATGCACAGACAGTACTCATGCATGCGGGAACTTTATCCACAATGATCACGGAAGATCCGGAGTGGAATCCGGAACTCCCGGTCGTTCTACCAACTTTCCCGTCATTAGCAAAAACACTATTTTTGCTTGAATCCTATCAGAAAGAAAAAAGGTCTAATATAAATTAGACCTTTATTTACTTTCAGTATTTTCTCCTTTTTAAAACTGCTTGATCAGGAACGATGGATTGATCCGAAAATAAATCCCTGCCGAAAAACTGGTAGCGCTGCCGGATTTACCGACTTCACCAGCACCCGGTCCAAACTTATCAACAGACAGATGCTGATATACATCCACATCTACCCCCAGGGAAAAACCTTTCCCAAAACTCTTTGAGTATTCCAACCCCAGATAAACCATATTTTGCCCGTCAAAAGAAACATCTTCATCCGATGTCGATACCGCCCCATAAAACGGACTGCCGAACATGGAGATGAATTTATTACTGTTCCAATAAGATGTTTTCACCCTAAAATCGTAAATATCCGCAGATGCCCGAACATAAAAACCGGAGCCGCTGCCATATGGCCATAACTTACCGGCCTGCTGATAATAACCAGCGACATCAAATTCAAGATTTACATTCCGGAATATCGGATTACCTGTGTTCCAAACCGTACCGACTCCCACAGCGCCATTCATCAAAGTCTGTACAGAGTTAGTAAATATCGTATCGATCTCCCCTCCCCGATGTTGGGCCAATCCCTGCACCGGTGCATAAAAATGAAAACGCGCATCCGGATCATTCAGTTTATAACGCCCCGACAACCCGACAGTAAAAGCCTCCTGATGCGTATCTTCCCGGAAAATAAAACTTTCCCAGTTCACCCAAACATCCAGATCAAACCTGCGGGAGTCATACAACAACTGAAGTCCGGCTTCCGGATCAGCCGTCAGGTTCAACTCCGGATTATATAAAGGTTCGATCAGGTTATGATTAGCACCGCCATAAATATCGCCAAGAACAATATTCACATGATCGGACAAAGCCATCTGCGCCCGAAAAAAAGGAAGGACATGGAAACCATGCTGATACTGGTCGCCTTTCCATTCGGCAATATCCTGATAAGCCAGGCTCGGATATTTCTTTGCCCCCCAATAACGGAGCATATGCACCCCCAACTCAAGTTTTATATTACCCAGCGGATAAAAAACAGCCTTCGGTTGTATCCAGAATCCCGGCAAAGAATATCCTTTCATAATCGAACCGGTATATTCATTATCTTTAAAGAAACTTATATTATCCAGCTCGACAGATAATTGCCCTTTCTTTTCCGGATCGATCCGATGGTCCGACTTAAACACCCGGTCGGAAATTTGTGCCCGGACCGGACATACAACAAATAGATTTGCAATCAGAAAGCAGAGACCCGGCAGAAGCAGACGGGCAGATTTCAAGGGAAGAGTTTTCATTTATTTCAAAATTTGCAGCAAACGTAAGAAATTATCAGCAATAAAAAAAGGGATACGGATGTTTAACTTCCGTACCCCTTCTCTTATACTATTTGTTAAAACTAACTCAACGTCTTGGAGTAGCTTCTTTAACAACCATCTGACGGCCTTCGTATTCAGCACCGTTCAATTCATTGATTGCATTTCTTGCTTCGCTTTCATTTGTAAATTCTGCGAATGCAAAACCTTTTGATCTGTTAGTGTCGCGATCAATGATCAACTTTACTGATTCTACAACTCCATACTCTTCTAAAACCTGCTGTAAGTCAGATTCTCTAACCCGATAGTTCAGGTTACCAATGTAAATATTCATACAAAAATGATATAAAATAATTAATAAAAAAACTGTAACAAATAATCTTGGAAAGGTCCATTACTACAAAATAAATTCACTTGTTGAATATTACATCGGAGATAAAAGAGCAATTTCTGAAAACTATGTTGTTCACATGCCACAAAGGAAAGTATTTTTATTCGATAAACAACTATATTCGTCAAAATTATTTGTGAAACCAATCTATTTTTATAGTTTTGTAACAAAATAGTTCAAGAGATAGATATTTTTTATCTCACGCACAACTCAAAAAAACAAGCCTTTAGTACGAAGAGAATAGTACTTTTGTACAGAAAGACTGGCAAGTTATTGGAAAATATAGTATTTTTGACCAATTATATCGCATATTTATCCTTTTTAATTCAATTAAGAAGGCCTAAATTTGCACAATTATTTTTGAACTTAAATTGACATGGAAAAAATCGAAGTAAAAGAAGCTAAAGGGAAACTTGGCATTCTCGTTGTGGGTGTAGGTGGAGCAGTATCAACCACCATGATTACAGGTACTCTGGCTGCTCGTAAAGGAGTAGCGAAACCAATTGGCTCAATCGCCCAGATGGCGACTATGCGGTTGGAGAGCGGAGAAGAGAAAGCAATCAAAGACATTGTGCCTTTGGCTGATCTGAACGATATTGTATTCGGCGGTTGGGATATATTCCCCGATAATGCATACGAAGCTGCCATGTATGCTGAAGTATTAAAGGAAAAAGACCTGAACAATGTGAAAGAAGAATTGCAGGCCATCAAACCGATGCCGGCTGCATTCGATCACAACTGGGCTAAACGCTTAAACGGAACGCACATCAAACAGGCTGCCACCCGTTGGGAAATGGTAGAACAACTGCGCCAGGACATCCGCGATTTCAAGGCTGCCAACAACTGCGAACGTATCGCCGTTTTATGGGCTGCAAGTACTGAAATCTACATTCCTCTGTCAGATGAACACATGTCGCTTGCCGCATTGGAAAAAGCGATGAAGGAAAACAATACGGAAGCTGTTTCCCCGAGTATGTGTTATGCTTACGCTGCTATCGCAGAAGGCG
Source organism: Parabacteroides caeci (assembly GCF_023656795.1). NCBI lineage: Bacteria > Pseudomonadati > Bacteroidota > Bacteroidia > Bacteroidales > Tannerellaceae > Parabacteroides > Parabacteroides caeci. Next base: position 7,278 of record NZ_JAMOKT010000049.1, on the reverse strand, counting down.
CTCCGTTCATTATGGGTGCTCCTAACCTGTGTGTAGACACGCCGGCTATGTGGGAATTCTCCAAACAGATGAATGTACCTATCTCCGGAAAGGACTTCAAGAGCGGACAGACATTAATGAAGACTGTATTGGCTCCGATGTTCAAAACACGTATGCTGGGTGTAAGCGGCTGGTTCTCCACCAACATCTTAGGAAACCGCGACGGCGAAGTATTGGATGATCCTGCAAACTTCAAGACAAAAGAAGTTAGTAAACTGTCTGTGATCGACAATATCTTCGAACCTGAAAAATATCCGGACCTTTATGGTGACGTATATCATAAGGTACGTATCAACTATTATCCTCCCCGCAAGGATAATAAGGAAGCATGGGACAACATCGACATCTTCGGATGGATGGGCTATCCGATGGAAATCAAGGTAAACTTCCTTTGCCGTGACTCTATCCTCGCCGCTCCTATCGCTCTCGACCTAGTATTGTTCAGCGACTTGGCTATGCGTGCCGGTATGTCCGGTATCCAGACTTGGTTGTCATTCTTCTGCAAGAGCCCGATGCACGATTTCGAACACCAGCCTGTTCACGACCTGTTCCAGCAATGGAGAATGGTTAAACAGACTTTGCGTGATATGATCGGAGAAAAAGCACCTAGCTATCTGGATTAATACACACATATAAAAAGACTTCTTCTATCCGTCCAAAAACGATTTTTTCCTCGGATAGAAGAATTTCTTTTTCATATATCAATCATCTTAATTCAATTAGTTTCTAACAAATATGGATTATGCAATCATTGCAGCTGGCGAGGGTTCCCGCTTGGTGCAAGAAGGAGTAAAATGGCCCAAACCACTGGTACAACTAAACGGTACGGCGTTAATTGATCGTTTAATCAATGTTTTTCTGAAAAACGATGCGTCATCTATCAGTATTATTGTAAATGAAGAAATGACGGAAGTGCAAGAGCACTTGCGAAAACTGGAACTGCCTGTTCCTTTTTATCTGCTGGTTAAATCCACGCCCAGTTCCATGCATAGCTTTTATGAGCTTAGCCATCATTTGGACAGCGATCATATCTGCCTGACAACCGTCGACACGATTTTCAAAGAAGAAGAGTTTGGCGGATACATCCAGGCGTTCCTGAAAGAAAGTCAATTGGACGGGTTAATGGCAGTAACCGACTTTATAGATGACGAAAAACCTTTATACGTAGATACAGACAACGATTTAATAATCCGGGGCTTTCTGGATAAACAAGGAGAACCGGCATGTTCTTATATCTCCGGCGGTATTTACTGCCTGCGGCGCTCCGGACTGAAAGTTCTGAATAATGCAATCGGACAAGGCATGTCACGTATGCGCAACTACCAACGTCAGCTTATTGCTGAAGGATTGAAACTGAAGGCTTATCCATTCAGCAAAATCGTAGACGTCGATCATGCCGAAGATATCAAAAAGGCCGAAGATTTTTTAAACAGTTGATAGTTGACAAGTGACAACTAAATAAAAAAGTAATGAGTAAACTAACAATAGCAGGCATCCGCCGGGAAAATCAATTTTCCCCCAACCATATCGGTAACGATGCCGCCATCTTCTCTCTGACCGTCCAACATCTGCGCGATCTGGGATGTGAAGTAAACGAATACATAGAATCAGATCTGATAATCCATAACTTTGAAGAGACAGCCATCTTCAATATGGTCAGAAACTGGACTTCTATCCATAAACTACAGCAGATGGAAGATCAGGGTTATACCGTTATCAACTCCGGCTATGGAATAGAAAACTGTACGCGCGAGAAAATGACCCGCCTGTTAATGTCGAACAACATCTCCCATCCGGCCAGCTTGATCCTTCCCACCGATGAAGACCCGACAGCCGCACTGGAAAATGCCGGATTTTATAACAGCTGGATCAAACGGGGTGACTTTCACGCCATCCACCGGGAAGATGTCACCTATGTGAGGAATCCGGAAGAAGCCAAAACAATCCTGAAAGAATACGCTATCCGCGGAATCAAGACTGCCGTAGTCAACGAACACCTGGTAGGCGACCTGGTTAAGTTCTATGGCGTGACCGGAACTGATTTCTTTTATTGGTTCTACCCCTCCAACCAACATCATAGTAAATTCGGGCTGGAACAGATAAACGGAACGGCCAAAGGCATTCCGTTTGACGATTCAAAGTTGCAGCAACTTTGCAGTCAGGCGGCAGAAGTACTGAACATTCATATTTACGGTGGTGACTGTATTATTTCAGATGACGGATCGATCCGGCTGATCGACTTCAATGACTGGCCCAGTTTTGCTCCTTGCCGGGACGAAGCTGCTCCCCTGATTGCCCGCCGCATCTATAATTTAATCAGCAAGTAATGGAAGAAACAAAAAAGAAACCCGATATAGAGTCTACACTCAAATCCCTGGATACCGAAGAGTTCATCGATATCCACTTCTATCGCCCGATCGGTTATCGTTGGGCGTTATTCTTCAATAAGCTGGGAGTATCCCCCAATGCAATTACCGTAGCCAGTATATTTATAGGTATTGCAGCCGGTATTTGTTTCTATTACCAGAGCCTGACAATAAATATCATCGGTATGTTATTGCTTATCTGGGCAAACTCATACGACAGTGCCGACGGACAGCTGGCCCGCATGACAGGTAAGAAAACACCATTGGGCCGTATTCTGGACGGAACAGCCGGTGACTGCTGGTTTATTGCTATCTATGCCGCCATCTGCCTCCGCCTGACACCGGAATGGGGTATCTGGATCTGGATATTTGCTGCTATCACCGGATTTTTCCATAGCAAACAAGCCGCCATGGCTGATTATTACCGGAATATCCACCTGTTATTCCTGAAAGGAAAAGCCGGAAGCGAACTCTCCCACTCTCCCGCCCTGAAAGAGAAATATAAGACGATGAGTTGGAAAAAAGATTTTATCTACAAACTTTTTGAAACATTTTATATCAACTATACCGTCGGGCAGGAAGCATTGTCGCCGAAGTTTCAGAAAATGATGAACATCATCCGGACCAAGTATCACGACGAAGCTCCGGAATGGTTCCGGAAAGCCTTCCGTGAAAAGAGCCTTCCGATGATGAAATACACGAATATGTTGTCATTCAACACACGTGTCATTGCTTTATTCGTCAGTCTTTTCATCGATATGCCCTGGTTGTATTTCGTATTTGAAATGACGATATTGAATATCATGCTGGCATATATGATCGCAACACACGAACGTTTCTGTGCCCAATTCACTAAAGAACTCGAATCAAAATCATAAATATATGTTCGAATCAGACAAGATAAAAGGAATCATATTCGATTATGGCGGTACCATCGACAGCAATGGCATGCACTGGGCCGAAGTGATCTGGATGGCTTACCAGGCCGAAGAAGTACCGGTGAGCAAAGAGATCTTCCGGAATGCCTATGTGCACGGCGAACGGACGTTAGGTAAAAATCCGATCGTAAAGCCCCATCACACTTTCCTCGATATGCTACGCCTGAAGACAGACATACAGATCGAATGGCTCAAAGCCGGCGATTTTATCCCCGAAGCGTATGCCACTCCCGGATTAAAACAGCGGCTGGCCGACTGGTGCTATGCTTATGCACGGAAGTCGATCGACACAGCCCGTCCCATACTGGAGGCATTGTCTCAAAAATACCCGCTGGTACTGGTCTCCAATTTCTACGGGAACATCGAATCCGTACTAAAAGATTTTCATCTGGATACTTATTTTAAATCGATTGTCGAATCAGCAGTTGTCGGTATCCGCAAACCCGATCCGGCTATATTCGGGTTAGGTGTAAAAGAATTATCATTGCCGGCAGAAACGATCGTCGTAATCGGAGATTCTCACGATAAAGACATTATCCCCGCTACGTCTATCGGCTGCAAAACAATCTGGCTGAAAAGCATCGGCTGGAGTGATTACCGAGGGGATGAATCAGCCGACCTGGTTATTACCGATTTCACAGAACTGGAACAGGCATTCAGCCTATAGACTTTCTGACCATCAATAATTCAATAGAAACCTTTCCTAAAATAAATGTTGCCCTATCTTTGCAAACAAAAAAGATAGGGCTTTATTATGATAAAGAAATATGCGTTATTACTATTCGTACTATTCACATCGTGTGATCTGATAGATTACCATCCGTATGACGGAAGAATCACGAACAAAGAGGATAAAGATATCAATGAAACGAATATTTTTAAAATCCGGAACGCCTGCCAGGATAAAGACACCATCCGTTTTATCTTTACAGGCGACACCCAGCGCTGGCTGGATGAAACGAATGACTTCGTGAAGCATGTCAACCAACGGGACTCTATCGATTTTGTCATTCACGGAGGTGACCTGACCGATTTTGGTATCAAAAAAGAATATATCTGGCAACATTCAATTTTATCCAAGCTAAAAATACCCTATGTTGCCCTGATCGGCAATCATGATATTATCGGCAACGGGGAATTGGTATACGAGGATATGTACGGTCCTAAAAACTTCTCGTTCAGCGTCGGCCCCTCACAGTATTATGGCGGAGGTGGTGCAATCCGTTTCATCTGCCTGAATACAAATGCGCTTGAATACGATTACTCCATTCCTGTACCCGATTTCTCCTTTATAAAGAGTGAACTGAACGGTACAACAGAAGATGATAAATGCACGATCTTTGTTATGCATGTGCCACCCGGAAGCGAGCAATTCAATAACAATGTGGCAGATATCTTCCAGGAAAAGATACGGGAATTTCCCAATCCTCTTTTCTGCCTGCATGCCCACGATCATAACTTTGCCGCCCGCGATCTGTTCGATGACGGGATCATTTATTATTGCTGCGACAATATTGGCAAACGTACTTATTTACTCTTTACCGTAACACCTGATGACTACTCATATGAAATCGTTAAATTTTAAATTACTACTGCTCTTAACCTTGCTTTTTCCGTTTCATATAAATGCTCAGGACAGTATCCCTGCCCCGACTTTGTATGACAGACATATAGAAAGATACACTTCACTATGGGAAAATCTTATCCCCCGGTACAGTAAAATACAATTTGCCGGCTCCATGGGTATGTTCTCTTTCGGCATCGGATGGGACTACTACCGCCATCACTGGGAAACAGACCTTCTCTTCGGGTTTGTTCCCAAAACCACCCGTAACCTGAATGCAGAAAGTTCAAAAAAACGTCACACCATGGCGACATTCACGGCAAAGCAGAATTATATCCCCTGGAGAGTTCCTTTGCATAAAAACATTGATTTTGAACCGTTAACAACAGGGTTATACATTAACACCCTGCTTGACAGAGATTTTTGGGTACAAAGCCCTGACAAATATCCTAAAGGCTATTACTTCTTTTCAACAAGAGTACGGACCCACATTTTTCTTGGCGAACGTGTCACCTTTAAATTCAATAATCCGGGAAGATGGCATAAATCAGTCACGCTGTTTTACGAACTCAGTTCATGCGATCTGTATATCCTAAACAAATTCGGGAACAAATATCTGAAGCCTAAAGACTATCTCAGCCTGTCATTTGGCCTGAAGTTTCAGATATTGTGATAAGAAATATTACACTTCCATAAGAGATTACTCATCACTACATTATAATAAATACAAATATTTGTATATGCTACAGACTACATATGTTATTTTTAACCAGTAACCACACACCCGTTATTGTACTATTTAACACATAAAAACAGTCTTTCCAAAACATCAAAACAAAAGTTTCAACCGCCTTTCAAAACACACAATAACAAACTATAAACCACAGATATACAAGTAAAAACTATGACTAAAAAAAACGATCGTTTTTTTTAGTCACCGCAAAGGTAGGCATTTTATTCATATCTACAACAAAGAAAAAATATATAGATTTTAATTTTCAAAACTTATATAGAAAGTGCTTCAATTGTTAAAACAAACAGAATAATGACTAGTTAAAACGATCGTTTTAGCTAGTCATTGTTTTTCGTGAGCTCACATCTGTGACTGACGAACTTTGTTGTGTCAATACCTTATAGTTTGTTATGATTTATATATTCATTGCTATTTCTCTATTTATATCAATAGTTCTATCAGCGCTTATTATTCCAAGGATTCTCGTTGTAGCTTTCCGAAAAAAGTTATTCGACATCCCCGACGAACGAAAAGTCCATAGCGGAATAATTCCCCGTCTGGGCGGCATATCATTTGTCCCCACCATCCTATTTTCATTGGCTTTCACCACCGGATTAAGGTATCTTATCGGTTATGAAATCGCCATTGATAACCTTCATTTCATAGTTCCTGAATTTTATTTCTTAGTCTGTGGCTTAACGTTATTGTATTTATCAGGTATAAAAGATGACTTAGTTGGACTGCGTTACCGAAGTAAATTCGTTGTACAGATCATAGCAGCCACCCTTATCCCCCTGTCCGGCCTATGGATCAACAACCTGTATGGCCTTTTCGGAATTGAGGAACTGACTCCCTGGTTAGGAATCCCTTTTACAATCCTATTAACTGTATTCATTGTTAATGCGATCAATCTAATTGATGGTATTGATGGATTAGCGTCCGGGTTAAGTAGTATATCACTGTTAACTCTCGGCAGCTTATATATCTATTATGGCCAGTGGATTTATGCCATGCTCGCATTTTCTACATTGGGAGTACTACTTCCCTTCTTCTATTATAATGTTTTTGGTAATGTAGATCGCTGTAAAAAGATATTTATGGGTGATACTGGGAGTTTGACACTAGGATATATATTAGCTTTTTTAGCTATCTCCTATACCAATAACAATCCTGAAAGAGCCCCATATTCAGAGGGAGCTATCGTTATTGCATTCTCGACCTTGATAGTCCCTATGTTCGATGTGATCCGAGTAATATTGGTGCGTGCCCAAAACCATAAAGGGTTATTCAATGCAGACAGAAACCATATACATCATAAATTTTTGGATATGGGTTTCAGTCCACGCAAAGCAATGATCAGCATATTGACGATGGCATTGTCTTTCAGTGTCATTAATATGACATTAATATCCTATGTAAATAACAATGTTTTGTTCATAATGGATATCGTTGTTTGGGTTGGATTGAATTTGTGGTTCGATAAGATCAGAGATAAAAGATTTATAGAGTTAAATAAATAATGCGAATCAGGAGTTGAAAACAGCTTCTGATTCAGGTTTTAAAAATTTATAATTCAGTTAATTATCTCATTGTTTTATTTTATATTCTCCTTGAAAATCAATATATTAGAGTAATAAT